>CADEDM010000029.1:0-31557 GCA_902826065.1 uncultured Acidobacteriota bacterium
GCGCACGATGTTGCTCGGCGCCGCGAACCCCAGGCCCTCGTTGCCGCCGCCCTGCGAGAGGATCAGCGTGTTGATGCCCACCACCTTGCCGCTCGCGTCCACGAGCGGCCCGCCGCTGCTGCCCGGGTTGATGGGCGCGTCGGTCTGGATGTAGACCATCGGGTCGTCGGGCTCGAGCTGACGGCCGACCGCGCTCACGACGCCCATCGTCACCGTGTTGTCGAGACCGAGCGGGCTGCCGAACGCGAACACGAGCTGTCCGGGCCGCAGCGTGTCCGAGTCGCCAAGGGAGAGCGGCGCCAGGGTGACACCGGTCACCTTCAGCAACGCGAGATCGGTTTCCTCGTCGGCGCCCACGACCACCGCGTCGAGCGTGCGTCCGCGCGGCTTCACGATCGAGGCGCCGCCCGTGCGCGATCCCAGCACCACCTGCACACGGCGCGCGCCCTGCACGACGTGGTAGTTCGTCATTACGTAGCCGGCAGCGTCGAGCACCACGCCGGAGCCCGAGGCGCGCCGGCGCTCGACCATGGGGTCGCCGGTCGTGCCGTCGGGCTCGACGACGAGGCCCGACGCGAGCACTTGCACGGTGCTCGAGCCCACCTGTCCGGCGAGGGCCTCGAACGACGCGCTGATCTCGCCCAGGGTGACCGCGCGTGGCGCGGACTGGGCGCGGGCCTGCGCCGAGGCGTCAGGAATGGCGAGCGCGCCGGCGGCGGCCACGAGGCCGACAGCCATGGCCCTGCGCATCCGTCGCGAGCGAAGAGGTGGGGTCATGGGATCGGACGCCCCGGCGTCCGCCCATCGAGCTTAGCCGATCAGTCCGGCCGCGCCGGGCCGGTCAGGACGATTTGATAGAGTCCGAACGGCATGCCGTCGACGTTGACCTTCCTGGGCGCCGCCCGCACCGTCACCGGGTCGCGCTACCTGGTGGAGTCCGCCGGAGCCCGGGTACTCGTGGACTGCGGCATGTTCCAGGGCCTGAAGGACCTGCGTCTGCGCAACTGGGCCGACCCGGTGGTGCCGTCGGCGTCGATCGACGACGTGGTCCTGACGCACGCCCATCTCGATCACGTCGGGATGTTGCCGCGGCTCGTCGCCCAGGGCTTCAAGGGCCGCATCTTCTGCACGCCCGGTACGCAGGATCTGTGCAGCCTCGTGCTGCCGGACGCCGGCCGGCTCCAGGAAGAGGAGGCCGAGCGCGCCAACCGTGGCGGGTATTCCCGCCACAAGCCCGCCAAGCCGCTGTTCACCGAGAACCAGGCCATCGCGACGCTGTCGCGGCTGCAGCCCGTGGGGTATCAACGACCCATACCCGTGGCCCACGGGGCCTTCGAGGTGGAGTTCCTACCCACGGGCCACCTGCTGGGCGCCGCCTACGTGCGGATGCGGCGTGCCGGCGGCGTGGGCGGCACGGTTCTGTTCGGGGGTGACCTGGGGCGATACAGCCGCCCGATTCTGCCCGACCCGTCCGACGGCACGGCGACCGACGTCCTGCTCGTCGAATCGACCTACGGCGACCGGATGCACCCGGCCGAAGACGAGACGGAACGGCTGCGGACGCTGATCCTCGAGACCGCCGAGCGGAAGGGCAAGCTCATCATTCCCGCCTTCGCGATCGGACGCGTGGAGGAAGTGCTCTACGCCATCAAGCAACTCGAAGATTCCGGCAGAATCCGCGCCCTTCCTGTCTACGTCGACTCGCCGATGGCCCTGCAGGCGCTGACGTTCTACCAGCGCCATGCCAGCGAACTGGACGACGACATCGCCCGCCGCCGCGGCGAGGTGAGCGCGTTCGGCACCGCCCGGTTCACGCCGGTGGCCTCCGCGCGCGAGTCGATGGACGTCGTGGAACGGCCCGGACCCGCCATCGTGATCTCGTCGAGCGGCATGGCGACCGGCGGGCGAGTTCTGCACCACCTGGCCAAGGGCTTGCCCGATCCAAGGAACACGGTGCTTTTCGTCGGATTCCAGGCCGCGGGGACGCGTGGCCGACAGCTCATCGAAGGCGCGCAGGAAGTGAAGATCCACGGGAACTTCATACCCGTGCACGCGCGGGTCGAGAAGCTGAACGGCATGTCGGCCCATGCAGACGCCGGCGAAATCGTGCGCTGGCTGCGCACCTTTCCCAAGGCGCCGACCACCACCTACCTCGTACATGGCGAACCGTCGGCGCAAGACGCCCTGAAATCGCGCATCGAGCACGAGCTGGCCTGGAACGTGCAAGTCCCGGCGCACGGCGAACGGGTGACGGTGCCCCTGTAGGTCATCCGCTACCCACACCCCAACCGACGATTGCATGCACGCCAACGAGCGCCCCACCTCCCCGGCTCTTCCGGCCGCTGCTACTGCCCGTCCGTACCTGCTCGAGCGGATCGACGATGCCGCCATCGTGCAGCTCTACGCCGACGGCTTCGCTGCGCTGCCGCTCGACCAGAAGCGGCTGATCTGGCACCTGTATGAAGCCGCCCTGGCCGGGCGCGACATCTACGCCGATCAACGCCATCGCCACAACCTGGCGATGCGCGACTTCCTCGAGGCGCTGGTGCTGCACGACGCCGCCCTGCCCGCCGACGTCGCCGCCGAGGTGTGGCGCTACACCAAGTTGTTCTGGGTGAACTCGGGCCCGTACAACAACCTCACGGCGCGGAAGTTCGTGCTGCGCCTCACGGCCGATCAGCTCGTCGCCGCCGCCAACGCCGCCGCAGCGGCCGGGGCCCGGTTCGCGACCGCCCCCGGCGAGATGCCTGCCGATCTGGCGCGCCGGCTGGCCCCGTTCTTCGCCGACCCCGCGGTCGACCCGATGGTCACCAACAAGACGCCGGGACCGGGCGGCGACTTCCTGCGCGACAGCGCCAACAACCTCTACGACGGCGTCACCATGGCCGACCTCGACGGCTTCGTCGAGCGCTACCCGCTGAACTCGCGCCTCGTGAAGCGCGACGGACGGCTGGTGGAGGAGGTCTACCGCGTCGGCGGTCTCTACGACGCAGAGCTGCGTCGGGTCATCACCCACATCGAAGCGGCGCTGCCGTATGCGACGCCGGGGTTCGCGGCGGCGCTGCGCGCGCTCATCCAGTGGTATCGCACCGGCGAGGAGACCGATCGCACGGCGTTCGACATCGCCTGGGTGCAGGCCACCGACACGCCGGTCGACACGATGAGTGGCTTCATCGAGGTCTACATGGACGCCCGCGGCATCAAGGGCGCCTGGGAGTCGATGGTCTACTACGTCAACCCCGAGAAGACGGCGCGCATCCGTGCCCTGGCCGACAACGCGCAGTGGTTCGAAGACCGCATGCCGATCGCGCCCGAGTACCGCAAGCCGGTGGTGCAGGGCGTGTCGGCCACCGCCATCGACGTCGTGATCGAGACCGGCGACGCCGGCCCCATCACGCCGATCGGCGTGAACCTGCCGAACGACCAGCGCGTGCGCGAGACGCACGGCAGCAAGTCGGTCACGCTGTCGAACGTGACCGAGGCCTACGAGCTCAGCACCACCGACGAGTACCGCCGCGAGTTCACCTGGAACGACGACGAGTTCGCCCGCGCCAAGCGCTTCGGCGCCACCGCCGGCGAGCTGGCCACGGAGATCCACGAGGTGCTGGGCCACGGCTCGGGGCGTATGAAGCCTGGCATCACCCAGCAGCCGCAGGAACTGCTGAAAGAGCAGTACTCCGCGCTCGAGGAGACGCGGGCCGATCTCGTCGCGCTCTACTTCTGCGCCGACCCGAAGCTCGTGGAGCTCGACATCGTGCCGGCGGACGAACTCGCGGAGGTCGTCCGCGCCGAATACGAGGCGTTCGCGCGCACCGCGCTCGTGCAACTCCGGCGCGTCCGCGAGGGCACGCAGCTCGAGGAAGACCACATGCGCAACCGCCAGGCCATCGTGCACTGGCTGCTCGCCAACACGCAGGCGATCACGGTGCGGATCCGCGAGGCCAAGACCTACTACGTGCTGGAGAACGTGGCGCGCTTCCGCGAGGGCGTCGGACGGATGCTCCACGAGGTGCAGCGCATCAAGTCCGAGGGCGACTACGACGCTGCACGGGCGCTGTTCGAGACCTACGGCGTCCATTTCGATCCCGAGCTGCGCAACGAGATCGTGGCCCGCGTCGACCGGCTGAAGCTGCCGTCCTACACCGGCTTCGTGATGCCGGAGCTGACGCCGGTGCGCGACGCGCGTGGCGAGATCGCCGACGTCGCGATCTCGTATCCGCTCGACTTCGCGAAGCAGATGCTGGGCTACTCGGCGTACCGCCGGGCGTCGTCGCCACGTCCGTAGTGGGCCCGGGCGGCAGGGCCGCCACGGACGCCGCCCTCAGCGCAGGCAGGGGTTCGCGACGGCCGTCAGCGCCACGAGCAGCACGACGAGCATCGCCGACGCCGCGGCGCTGGTCCACGCGCCGTCGCGATCGGCGCGTCCGGTGACGATCCGGTGCAGGCGCTGTGCTATGTCACCGGCGCCGGCCCGCGACAGGCCCAGCGGCGCCCCGGCAAACCCGGCCTGCACGACCTTGGCGAGGCCGCGCGAGAAGTCGTCGCGCGATTCGCCGGTGGCCATGGCGGCGTCGTCGCAGGCGAACTCGCCCTCGCGCTCGACCACGCGTGACAGCCACCACACCGCCGGGTGCATCCAGCACACGGCGACGGCGACCATCGTGGCGAGACTCACCGCGGTGTCGCCGCGCCGGACGTGCGTGAGTTCGTGCACCAACACGGCCGTCAGCTCGCCGTCGGAGAGCGCCGCCGCGATCGGCGCGGGGATCACGACGACCGGCCGCCGCCAGCCCGCCACCATCACCGTCGCGGCCGTGGACGAGACGTGCACGCGCACCGGACGTGCGCAGCCGGTCAATCGGACGGCCCGCGCCAGCACGCGCGTCTCACGCGCGGGCGCGTCGTCAGAGGCCCCGGCCATCTCCCTGGCGAGGCGGCGCAGCCCGATCGCGGTTGGGAACACGGTGAGCATCGCGCCGCCGAGCCAGAGCGCCACGCCCGCACCGAGCCACGTCGCGGGCATCGCCGTCGCGGGATCGACGAGCACGAGGGCGCGCGCCGCCGCCGCGAGGGCCGGCCGCACGACGACCGGCACCTCCATCACCTGGCGCAGCACCAGCTCCACTGGTTGCAGCAGCGCGAACAGCACTTCGGTGGGCACGGCGAACTTCAGCAGCACCACGGTCCAGACGCGATGGCGGACGGCCGCGGACCGCGGCCGCAGTACCCCGAGCAGCGCGGCGGCCAGGGCGGCGAAGACCGTGCTCTCCCAGAGCGAGTTCAGGAAGGTCGCGGCGACGAAGCTCGCGGTCATGACGGCCGGCCCTTGAGGATGTCTTCGGCCGCCTTCAGATCCTCGAGCCCGAGCCGCCCGGTTTCGGCGAGATGGGCGACGAGGGGACGGGCCCGGCCGCCGAACATGCGCAGGAAGTTGCCGACGATGCGCGCGTAGGCGGCGCGGCGGGCCACGGCCGGCTCGAAGACCAGCGCATTGCCCACCTTCTTCGCCCGTCGCAGCGCGCCCTTCTCCTCGAGCCGCCGGACGATGGTCTGCACCGTGGTGAACGCCGGGCGCCGCTTCGCCGGCAGGCGATCGAGGGCCTCGCGCACCGACTGGGAGCCGTGATCCCAGAACACCTCCATCACCTCGACCTCGAGCGGGCTGAGGCGGACGTCGGCGCGGGCGGACCGGGCGGGCACGCCGCCGATGCTACCACGCCTGACGTCGACTTGACGACGGGCGTCGTCTGATCTAGTACAAATGTAGTTGACTAGCCGACATCTACTGCCGTTTACCCTGCTGCTGCTGACCCTGGCCGGGCCGTGCTCCGCCGCCGCGGCGCAGGAACCGCCGCGAGAACTGGTGCCGCCCCGCCTCGACGTGCCGCCGCGACTCGACGAGTTCCTGTCCGGCGCGCCGCCGCCGGCTCGGGCGGCCCGGTTCCTGCGCGTCGACGACTTCGTGCAGCGCGAGCCGCGCGACAACGAGCCGCCGACGCAGCCCACCGTCGCCTGGCTCGCCCACGACGCCGAGGCGCTCTATGTCGTGTTCGTCTGCCACGACGACGACCCCTCCGCCATTCGCGCTCGGCTGGTGCCGCGCGAGCGTGTCGAGGGCGACGACTGGGTGCACATCGTGCTCGACACCTTCGCCGATCGGCAACGCGCCTACGTGCTGGCGACGAACCCGCGCGGGATCCAGTGGGACGCCGTATGGACCGAAGGCGAGGGGATGGACAGCTCGTTCGACGCGCTCTACCAGAGCGACGCGCGCGTCACCGCCGACGGCTGGGTGGCGTGGTTCCGGATCCCGTTCGCGAGCCTGCGCTTTCCAGTGGCGCCCACGCAGCGCTGGGGCCTGCTGTTCGGCCGCGGCAATGTCCGGCTGAACGAAGAGACGTTCTGGCCGCGCTTCTCGACGCGGATTGCCGGCCGGCTGACGCAGGGCGGCGTTCTCGCCGGCCTCGACGGCGTGAGCGGCGGTGGCGGCACGCAGGTGATTCCCACGGCGGTGACGCGTGTGCGTGAAGTGGCCGACCCGGCAGCGCCGGGGGAGATGCGTCCGCGTGAGGCCACCGTCAGCCCCGGCCTCGACGCCAAGATCGTCCCGCGCGAGGACCTGGTGATCGACGCCACGCTCAATCCCGACTTCAGCCAGGTCGAGTCGGACCAGCCGCAGGTGGTGCTCAACGAGCGCTTCGAGGTGTTCTTCCCCGAGCGGCGGCCGTTCTTCCTGGAGAACCTCGACGTCTTCCAGACGCCGCTGAACCTCGTGTTCACGCGGCGGATCGGCGACCCGCGCGCCGGCGTGCGCCTCACGGGCCGGAACGGCCCATGGGCGGCGGGTGCCCTCGTGATCGACGACGAAGCGCCGGGACGGCGTGTGGATGACACCGACCGCGACGCCGGCCGTGCGGCGCTGTTCGGCGTGGGCCGTGCGACGCGGGCCATCGGGCGAGGACAGGTGGGGGCGCTCGTGACGCGGCGTTCGTTCGGGGCGGCGATGAACCAGGTGGCCGGCGGCGACTTCCGTGCCGTGGTGGGACGCGCGTGGACGCTGCGCGGACAGGCCGCGGCGAGCCAGACGACCGGCGCCGGCCGCGATGACACCGGGGGCGCGCTCGACCTGCGCGCCAACCGCGCCGGTCGCCACTTCACGTGGGATGCGCGCTACCTCGACGTGTCCCCCGACTTCCGCGCCGACGTCGGCTTCGTGCCGCGCACCGACATCCGCGCGCTGGAGCAGCGGGCCGACTACCTGTTCCGCCCGCGCAGCCGGCGGGTCGTGTCGTTCGGCCCCTCCCTGTACTTTCGGCCGATCTGGAACCACGGCGGTCACGTCATCAACCGCGAGCGGGCGCTCGGCTTCCGTGCCGACTTCGTGGGGCAGACGTCGCTGGAAAGCTGGTGGAACGCCGACGAGGAGACGCTCACCGCGCGTGACGCCGCGGAGCTCCTCGCCCCACGGCGCTTCGGGCGGAGCCAGGTGATGCTGAGCGCGCGTACGAGTGCGATCGCATGGCTCCGCCTGCGTGCCGACGTCTATGCCGGCGAGCGCGTGCACCTGACGCCGGCGATGGGCAGGTCGCCGGCGACCGCGGCGTGGCGCAACACCACGACCACCGTCACCGTGCAGCCCCTGCCCCCGCTGCGTCTCGACCTCACCCACGTCTTCACGGGGCTGCGAGAGCCATCGGGCGCGCGCATCTTCGCCACGCACATCGCCCGAGGCCAGGCGAACTGGCAGTTCACGCGGGAGCTATCGGTGCGGGCGATCGTTCAGTCGACGGTCGTCGAGGCGGACGCGATCCGCACGCGCATCGTCGCGCGGCGGACGGTGAACACCGACCTGCTGGTCACCTACCGCCTCAACCCGTGGACCGCGGTGTTCGCCGGCTACAACGACAACTTCGACGACCAGCTCACGGGCACCCTGCGGCGCGACGCGCGGCAGGCGTTCGTCAAGCTGACGTATCTGCTGCGGTTCTGAGGGGGCGGTCGCCCGTCCACGGCCGCGGAACGCCTCAACAGGATCGGGTGCGGCCAGAAGCAGTAAGCTCCTGGGGCATGACGCGCGGCGCACTCATCGCGACCCTGCTGTCCACCCTGGCGACGCTGGCGGGCCAGCCGGCGCCCGACGCCGACCTGCCGCACGCGCTGCCGCGTAACGGCGCCACCCGCCTGATGACCAACGAGTGGGTCACCGCGTGGGACGTCACCTGGGTGCCGAACGAGTCCACGGGGGTGCATCGCCACCGCTTCGACTACTTCGGCGTCGAGTTGACCGACTCGACCAACGAGCTGATCGAGCCCGACGGCCGGACCCGCCCGCTGGTGCTCAGACGCGGCTTGAGCTGGTTCCTGGGCAAGGGGGCGACGCACGCTGAGATCGGGCGATCGAGCGAACCTCCGCGTCATGCCGTGATGGTCGACCGCAGCGAGGTTCCGGCGCCGACGGTCGAGAACCGCGCTGCGCATCCGGCGCTGGCGCCGCCGGCGGGCATCAAGCCCACCGCGGACAATGCGCGCATCAGGATGTGGGATCGCACCTGGACGCCGGGCGCAGATGCACCGCTGGAGTTCTACGGGCGCCACGTGATGCTGCTGGTGGTCGACGCTGGCGAGCTGTCGCTACGCGGTGCCGAGGGACCGGCGCAGGTATCCGTCCACCCCTCAGGCGCGGCCCTCTTCCTGCCTGGCGGACAGGTTCGCGCGATCCAGGCGACGAAGACGCCCGTGCGCGCCATCGTGGTGGAGCTGAAGTAGACAGGAGACATCCATGCGGCGATTCACGGGCCTCGACATCGGAGCGGACATCCGCTACGCGCTCAGGACGCTCGCGCGCACTCCGGCCTTCACGGCCGCCGCGGTGCTGACGCTGGCCGTCGGGCTCACCGGCACGATCGCGATGTTCTCGCTCGTGAACGGCGTGCTGCTGAGCCCGCTGCCCGTACCGGAGGAACAGCAGCTCTACGTCGGCTGGCGCGGCCTGCCGCAGGAGGGCGCGCGGCAATGGCCGTTCACGTCGCAGGACCTCGAGGTGCTGCGGCGCGAGAGCCGGCTCGTCGACGGCGTGGCCGGCGTCGGCTACCAGGACCCGTTCGATTACCCGCTCGGCGACGGCGGTGAGACGTCGGCGGTGCGCGTGTCGCGCGTCACCGGCGACTTCTTCCGCGTCCTCGCTGTCGCGCCGCTGCTCGGCCGCGCCATCCAGCCCGAGGACGATCACGCAGGCGCCGAGCACGTGGTCGTGCTGACCGAGGCGTATTGGGAACGTCGGTTCGGCCGCAGCCCCTCGGCCCTGGGGCGCCGCGTCACCATCGGCGGGCAGCCGTTCACGATCGTCGGCGTGATGCCGCACGACGTCGACACCCCGCGCCACGTGGAGTTGTGGATGACGGTGGCGGGTATGCAAGCCACGACGTCGAGCAAGGCGGGGCGCCTCAACATGGCCAGTGAGCTGATGCTGCTGGCGCGCCTGCGGCCGGGCGTGACGGCGGCGCAGGCGGGCGACGAGCTGCGATCGCTTGGGCCGGCCATCGATGCCACCCGGCCCAATGGCGACGCGCGCGGCTTCGTCCCGCAGATCCGGTCGTACCGCGAGACGGTCGTGGGCGACGTGCGCGCGGCGATCGTGATCCTGTTCGCCGCCGTCGCGCTGGTGCTGCTCATCGCCTGCGCCAACGTCTCGAGCCTGATGCTCGTCCGCGGCGATGCCCGCCGGGCCGAGTTCGCCGTGCGGGCCGCCCTCGGCGCGGGGCGGGCGCGGCTCGTCCGCCAGTTGCTGGTCGAGTGCCTCGTGCTTACGTCGGCCGGCGCCGTGCTGGCGGTCGCCGCCACCCAGGCGCTGTTGCCGGCGCTGCTGGCCTGGGTGCCCGACGGCCTGCCACGCGTGCAGGCGGTGCGGATCGACGCCCAGGTGGTGCTGTTCAGCACCGCCGTCGCGTGTGTCGCCGCGGTGCTGGCCACGCTGCTGCCGGCGTTCTCCACGGGACGCGAGCGTCTGACGGAGAGCCTCGGCGATGCGAGTCGCGGCGGCACCGGCGGCGGCCGACGTCCGTGGCGGCGCGCGCTCGTGAGCGCACAGGTGGCGCTGGCCGTGATGGGGCTGGTGGGTGTGGGCCTGCTGACGCGCAGCCTGTTGCAACTGCGACGCGACGCGCAGGCGCTGGCGTCGGACCAGCTCGTGATGGCGCCGCTCGTGATGCCGCAGGCCAAGTACGAGGACCGGGCGAAGTGGCGGCAGTTCGTCACCGCGCTGAACGACTCGATCGCGGCCGACCGTCGCGTGACGGCGGCGACGCCCGTGAACGCCACGCCGTTCGAGGGCACCGGGTGGGACGTGCCCGTGTTCAGCGCCGAAGGGCAGACCGACGACGAGGCGCGCAGCAATCCGCCGCTCAACCTCGAGGAAGTGCACCCGGGGTACTTCCGCACCCTCGAGGTGCCGATCGTGCGCGGCCGCGCGTTCACGGACGCCGACCACGGCGACGCCCCGAAGGTGGCCATCGTCAGCAGCGACGTCGCCCTGCGCGTGTGGGCCGGCCAGGATCCGATCGGCAAGCGCGTCAAGTGGGGCATGCCCGGGTCGTCGGCGAGCTGGATGACGGTGGTCGGCATCACCGCGCCGACGCGGTACCGGACGCTGCAGGCCGAGACCGCCTCGCTGTACGTGCCGGCGGTGCAGATGCTGGGCGGCGCCAGCCAGATCGTCGTGCGCACGGCGATGCCGATCGCGCAGCTCGCCGACCTGGTGCGCGTCCGGGCTCGTGACCTCGACCCGGACGTGAGCGTGATGCCGCTGCGGCCGTTCGACGACCTGCTGCAGGAGCCGTTCGCCCGCCCGCGCTTCTACACCCTGCTCATGACCGGCTTCGGCGCGACCGGGTTGCTGCTGTCGGCGATCGGCCTTTACGGTGTGATCGCCGCGACCGTGCGGCAGCGACGGCGAGAGATCGGCATCCGGCTGGCGCTCGGCGCCGACGCGCGCGACATGCGGCGGCTGGTGCTGGCGGAAGGCCTGGCGCTCGTCGGGGCCGGCGTGATCGCGGGGCTGCTGGCATCGGCCTTCGCGACGCAGACGCTGCGCAGCCTGCTGTTCGGCGTCCACCCGCTCGATCCGGTGGCGTTGGCCGGCGCCGTCGCGGGTGTGGCGCTCATGGCCGCCGCCGCGCTGGTGCTGCCGCTTCGCGCGACGAGCCGCGTCGCGCCCGCGGAAGTGCTGCGCGCCGAGTAGCGCCGCGCATGGTCGCAGACGCGATTCATCCGATCTGCACGCCACGGCCATCTCCATAACGCCTGATTGTCCAGGGTCCGATACTGGGACGAGATGCAGGTGCGCCCCCTCCAGGAGCGCCGCGGTGGAATACCTGGTCTTCGTCCCGTTCGTGCTCGTGCTGGGGTTGATGCTCGCGAAGGTCGTCCGACACGGCGGCGTGAAGGCCGCGATGTTCGGTGCGGCGGTGGGATCGTCGGTGGGCGAGGTGCCGCTCTCGGGTGGCCCGCGGCTCGTCTCGCAGACGTTGAAGGTGCACGTGCTCGACGGCGCCGACAAGCAGGTGGGCGTGGAGATCGCCGCCCGCGGGCCGTTCGGGTTCAGCATGGTGCCGGTGGCGCTGTCGCGATCGGAGGCGCGGCACCTGGCGGATCTGCTGCTGACCGCGACCGGCGATCGTCGCAGTGCGTAGCAATCAGGCCCTCGCGCCCTGTGGCGTGCGTCCGTCCATGAGCCGCCGCCCCGACCGGGTCGTCATCCGCGAATACGAATCGCACGAGGCGCTGCTGGCCGACGCCGAACTGCTTCGTGCCGCCGCGATCGAGCCCGTGGCCGGTGGCCTGATGGCGGGCGAAGGCGGGTTGTGGCGGCTCGCCGTCGATGCCCACCTCGTGACACCGGCCCTCGCGGTCCTCTCCGGTGAACAGGACGGGGCTGTCCTCGCCGACTATGCGTGCCCGCGTTGCGGCTCGCTGCGGACGGCGAGCCTGCCGCCCTATCTGGCTATCGGCTTCGGGCTAATGTGCGTCGTCAGCGTGGGACTGGCGTGGGTCGAGCTGTGGTGGTGGCTCCCGGTCGCGGGGCTCGGGTGGGGCTACGTGATGACTCGACTCGAGGCCGCCCCGCACTGGCGTTGCCTGTCATGCGGCCACCGCTTCGACCATCAGGTGGTCGTCGATCGACGCGCGAAGGCTCGTGACGACGCGCCAGAATAGGCGCATGCCCATCACGCTCACGCCCGAGGTGACGGCGCGCCTGCGCGCGTCCATACAGCGGTTCTCCGCCGAGCACCTCGACGAAGAGATCGGCGACCTGAAGGCGTCGCTGTTCCTCGACTTCTGCCTCGCCGAGGTGGGCGCGGTGGTCTACAACCACGCCATCGCCGACGCGCAGAAGTATTTCCAGGACCGCGTCACCGACCTCGAGGCCGTGTGCTACCAGCCCGAGTTCAGCTACTGGCCGGCGACGGGCAAGAAGACGCGAGGCTGATTCAGGCGCAGCAGCGGACGCGGCACGCCGAAGGCCAGCACCTGCAGCCGCCGCCAGTCGGCCAGCGCGGGCACGCCGCACACGATGTTCAGCAGGCCGATCGCCAGCATGCCCACGCTCGCGACGGACGTGCCCGTCATCGTGAGTTCGAGCGCGATCAGCGGCGTGACGAGGATCGTCAGCGGGAACGTGAGGAGCTGCAGCAGGAAGCCCGCTTGTGCGCCTCCGGACGAAGGCAGCTCGTCGCCGGCCAGCCAGCGGCGTCGCCGTCGCGACGTCGCCAAGGCCAGCGGGGCTCCACCCACGAACAGTCCAAGGGCCGCGTACTGCACCCCGCGCCCGGAGTAGTTCGGCTCGCACATGCATTCCACGAAGTCGAGGCCACCGCCAGCGGACTCGACCGGGCCCTCCGCGACGGTCATGGCGCGTGCGACCGTGCCGACGAGCACCGAGACGTCGTCGCCCCAGGCCACGAACCGCGTCGTCAGCGACCAGGTGGCGCCGGCGACGTACATCAGCAGGACCAGCTTCACGGCGACACGCATGGCGGCCTCAGGGCAGTGGTGACGAGTTAGACACCGTCGTGCGGAGATCGGTGCTATCGTCGCCGCCATGTGCGATCTCGGGCATCCGCATGAGCACAAGGCGTTCGGCTATCTCGTCGACACGCCCGAGATTCGCGCGCTCATCGACGAGACCCGACGGCTCACCGCCGAGATTGGCGACACGGCCGCGCGCTGTGACGCGATGAAGCCGGCCTTCGCGACGCTGCTCGCGTCCGATGGATGGCTGCCCGAGGCGTATGGCGCGCCCGACGCAGCCAGCGGCATGGGCGGCGGCATCGGCCAGTACGCCCTGTATCGCGCCGAGGACGGCTCGCTCACGTTGTTCTCGCTGGTGATTCCCGCCGGCGCCGAGACGCCGGTGCACGACCACCTGGCGTGGGGGCTCATCGGCGTCTATCGCGGGCGCCAGCGCGAGACCGTGTATCACCGGCGCGACGACGGCAGCGACGCCGCTCGTGCCGATCTCGAGGTCGCCCGCGAGCAGACGCTCGAAACCGGTGAGTTCTACGCGCTGCTGCCGCCACGCGACGACATCCACTTCGTGAAGACCGTGTCGGAGGTCCCCTCGGTCTCCCTGCACCTGCTCGCCAATGACACGGCGTGCGTGTGGCGTCACCGCTTCCATCCCGACACCGGCACGGTGACGGCGTTCCGATCCGGCTACAGCAACGCGCCCTGTCCGCCGGAGACGGCGTAGGATCCGGAATCCCGAGACCCGGGCCCGGGTCTTGCCCGTTCTGGGGCACACTGAAGAGCCCATGGTGCCCACACGCCAACTGCGCGCGTTCGTCCTCGCCGCCGGACTCGCCACTGCCGCATCGTCACTCGTCGCCGGTCAGCAACCGTCGCCGGCCGACCGCCTGACGGCCGCGGCGGCCACGGACGCGCCGCTGTCACAGCGGCTGCTGATCGCGGAAGACCGGCGCATGCTCTCGATCGAGACCCACGCGTTGTTCGCCGAGGGTATGAAGAGCCCTGATGCGGCCATTCGCGCGCAGGCGGTCCGTGCTGCGGGACGCTTCGAGACCCCGTCGCTGCTGAACGACGTGACGCCGCTTCTCACCGACGCCGACGCCGAGGTGCGCCGCTGGGCATCGATCGCGACCGCCAACTCCGCACGCCTCTTCACCGGGCCGGCCATCGACGCCCTGGTGGGCGTGATGACCACGGCGAAGCCCGCGGACTGGGGCATCTATGCGGCCGCGGTGGGACGCATCACGACCGCGACCCCCGACGACTATCGCCGGGTCGAACAGGCTCTGGCGGCGGCGTTGCCGGCGCCCGTCGCCGGCGCGCAGACCGGATCGACCCGCAGCCGCGGCGCGTCCGGCCTTGACGCGGCCAGGGTCGAGGGGGCCGCCCGTGGTCTGGAGGCGCAGACGCGGATCAACGGGAAGGTCGCGCCGTTGAGTGACGACGCCCGCAGCCGCCTGTTCCTTGTCGTGGAGACTCCGGACGCGAAGGGGCAGTCGACGTTCGCGCGCGCGCGGCGTCTGGCGCTGCAGGCCTTGCGCAACGCCCGCGCCGTCGACGGACCGCTGGCGCGCGTGGCCGTTGCCGATGCCGACGACGAAGTGCGACGCCTGGCCGTCGTCACCGCCGGGGCGCCGGTGCCGGCCGACGGTGCCGGGGCGGCCATCGCCGCGGCCGATCGCGAGACGGTGCTCGCCGCCGGGCTCAAGGATCGCGAGCCGCGGGTCCGCTTCGAGGCCGTGCGGGGCTGGTCGCGCCACCTGCGCGCCCGCGACTGTCAGCCGCTCGTGCGCGCGGTCGCCGATGCCAGCACTCACGTCGCGCTGGCGGCGCTGGATGCGCTCGGCGACGGCTGCCACGGGACATCCGCGGCCGCGCTGCTCGCGAAGGCCGCCGACGGGCTCACCGCGGACGGCGCGGGCTGGCACCGCCCGGCGCACGCGCTCGTCGCGCTGTCGCGGGTGTCGCCGGCTGAGGCACGTACCCGGTTGCCGCGTTTCGCCGACCACGACACCTGGCAGGTGCGGATGTATGCGGCCCGGGCCGCCGGACACATCGGCACCATCGAGACCCTCGAGCGCCTGGGCCACGACCAGCACGACAACGTGTGCGAGGCGGCCCTCGACGAGCTGGTGCGGCTGAAGCGGCCGGAGGCGCTGGCCGTCGCCTACGAGGGGCTCGGGCGCGGCGACTTCCAACTGGTGATGACTTCGGCTCGCGCCCTCACGGCCGAGACCGACAAACCCAAGGCGACACAGGCCCTGTCGGCGGCGATGCTGCGCCTGACCTTCCTCAGCCGCGACACGTCACGCGATCCGCGGGTGGCGATCATCGAGACGCTCGGGGCCACGGCAGCGCCATCGGACGCCGACGCCATCGCCGCCTTTCTCACGGATGGCGACGCACGCGTCGCCGAAGCGGCCGCCAAGTCGTATGCGAAGGTGACCGGCCAGACCCGCGAGGCGACGCCGCGCACGCGTGAGCTCGTGGGTCCCGATCTTGCCGTGCTGGCGAAGGCGCGCACGCAGCGCCTGCGCATCACGATGGCCAACGGCGGCGTGATGGAGCTGCGCCTGCTGCCCGATGTCGCTCCGGCCACCGTGGCCCGCGTGGCGTCGCTGGCCGCGAAGGGCTACTACAGCGGTCTCACCTTCCACCGCGTCGAGCCGACGTTCGTGCTGCAGGGCGGCAGTCCCGGCGCCAACGAGTTCGTGGGCGACGGGCCGTACATGCGCGACGAACCGGGCCTTGCGCACAACCGGGGCGCCGTCGGCATCTCGACCCGCGGCCGCGACACCGGCGACGCGCAGATGTTCGTGAACCTCATCGACTCGCCGCGCCTCGATCACGCCTACACGGTCTGGGCCATCGTCGAGCGTGGCATGGACGTGGCCGACACGGTGCTCGAAGGCGACGTGATGACGAAGGTCGAGCTCGTCGACGCGCCGCGCCGGTGAGGACGTCGCTCGTGCGATCCTCGCGCCTCCCGGCGAGCCTGGCGCCGAACCGCCTGGCCGAGGCCGTGGCGCACCGGCGGGCCTCGGGGCAGCCGTTGCTCGATCTCACCGAGTCGAACCCGACGCGTGTCGGCCTCGCGTATCCGCCGGAGCTGCTCGCGCCCTTGGCGGGCCACGAAGCGCTGTCGTACGACCCGCAGCCGTTCGGCCGTGCGGCCGCGCGCGAAGCCGTGAGTGACGACTACGCCCGCCGCGCCGTGTCCGTGCCGCCCGCACACGTCTGTCTCGCCGCCAGCACGAGCGAGGCCTACGCGTGGTTGTTCAAGCTGCTGTGCGACCCTGACGACCGCGTGCTGGTGCCGCGGCCCAGCTATCCGCTGTTCGAGCACCTCACGGCCCTCGAGTGCGTCGAGGCGTCGCCGTACGAGCTCGAACGCGAAGGCCATTGGCGCATCGACGTCGACGCCCTCGCCCGGCAGGTCGACGAGCGGACGAAGGCCGTGCTGGTGGTGTCGCCGAACAACCCCACCGGATCCGTCCTGCAACGTGACGAACTCGACGCGCTGGCGGCGGTCTGTGCCGACCGCGACCTCGTGCTCATCGGCGATGAGGTCTTCGCCGACTACCCGCTGGATGGCGCGCCCCCGGCGCCATCGGTGATGCAGCAGCCGGTCGCCACCGCCGTGTCGCTGGGCGGCCTGTCGAAGTCCGTGGGCCTGCCGCAGGTGAAGGTGGCGTGGCTGGCCGTGGGTGGTCCGGCCAGTGCGGACGTGATGGCCGGCCTCGAGATCGTCGCCGACACGTTCTTGTCGGTCTCCACGCCGGCCCAGGTCGCGCTACCGGCGCTGCTGCAGGATGGTGCGGCCGTGCGCGAGGCCATTCGCGCGCGTATCGCGCGCAACCTGCAGGCGCTGCGCGCCGCCGTGGCCGGGGCGCCGGCGATGACGCTGCTGCCGCCGGCGGGCGGCTGGTGCGCCGTGCTGCAGGTGCCGGCCGTGCGCAGCGAGGAATCGCTGGTGCTCGCGCTGGTCGAGCACGACGGCGTGCTCGTGCATCCGGGGTACTTCTTCGATTTCCCGGGCGAGGCGTTCGTGATCGTGAGCCTGCTGCCGTCGCCGGAGGTGTTCGACACCGCCCTCGCGCGCCTGCTGGTGCGTGCCGTGGAGGCGGCGTGAGCGCATCGTCGAGGCGCCAGTGCGGCATCGGCGTGCCGTTGTTCTCGCTGCGATCGACGGCGAGCTGGGGCATCGGCGAGTTCGCGGACCTGCCGGCGTTCGGTTCGTGGTGCGTGGCGGCGGGGCAGCGCTACGTGCAACTGCTGCCGCTGAACGAGATCTCACCGGGGGAGACGTCGCCGTATTCGTCGATGACGGCGATGGCGCTCGATCCGATCTACGTGCACCTGCCGGCGATGGAAGACTTCGCGGCCCTCGGGGGCGAGGCCGCGCTGTCGCCCGAGGACCGCACGCTGCTCCACGCCGTGCGATCGGCGTCGCGCGTCGCCTACGCCGACGTGCGCCGGCTGAAGCTGCGGGTGATGCGCCAGTGCTTCGTCCGCTTCCATGCGCAGGAACTCGGGCAGGGCACGGCGCGCGCGTCGGCGTTCCGGGCCTACGAATCGCGAGAGTCGTGGTGGCTCGACGGCTACGCGACCTTCCGCGCCATCCATGCCGCCCAGGAGGAACGCGCGTGGTGGGACTGGCCGCCGGCGCTGGCGGCGTCAGACCCCACCGCCCTGCAGGACGCGCGCATCGCCCTGTCGCTCGAACGGGAGTTCCGCGCCTGGCTGCAGTGGGTTGCGGAAGGGCAGTGGCAGGAGGCGCGTCGCCTTGCCGGCGTGCGCGTGCTGGGCGATCTGCCGTTCATGATCTCGGGCGACAGTCCAGACGTGTGGACGCGGCGCGAGCAGTTCCGCCTCGATGCCACCGTTGGCGTGCCCCCTGATGCCTTCAGCGAGACCGGCCAGGACTGGGGACTGCCGCCGTGGCGCTGGGACGTGATGCGCGGCAATGGCTTCCAGTGGATTCGCCTGCGCGCTCGCCGCACGGCCACGCTCTTCGATGGCGTCCGCATCGACCACCTGGTCGGGCTGTATCGCATCTACATGCGTCCGCTGGATCCGGCGCAGCTGCGCGAGTTCTCGCCGGCGGACGAAGCGACGCAGAGCCAGTTGGGCGCGGCGTTGCTGAACATCTACCTGAGCTCCGGGCTCGAAGTGGTGGCCGAGGACCTGGGCACCGTGCCCGACTTCGTGCGCTGGTCGATGGCACGCCTCGGCGTGCCGGGCTTCAAGGTCATGCGCTGGGAGCGTGCGTGGCACACCGACGGGCAGCCGTTCGTCGACCCGTCGGCGTATCCCGAGGCGTCGGTGGCGCTGTCGGGCACGCACGACACCGAGTCGCTGGCACAGTGGTGGCGCGACCTGTCCGACGCCGACCACGCCGCCTTCGTCGCGTTGCCGAGCCTGGCGTCGCTGCAGCGGGCCAAGGGAGTGCCGCCGCCGCCGTTCGTGCCAGACGTCCGCGATGCGCTGCTGCGGGCGTTGATCGCGGGAGCGTCGCGTTACGTGATGCTGCCGCTGCAGGACGTGTTCGGCTGGGACGTTCGTATCAACACGCCGGCGACGGTGAACGACGCGAACTGGACGTGGACGACCCCGATCGCCGTCGACCGCTGGCGCGAGTCGGAGGAGTGGGTGGAGCGGGCGGAGACGCTCGCGACCTGGTGCCGCGCGTCAAGCCGCTGACGCAAGCCCCTGACGGGGCCTGTCCCGGGACAGGCCCCTTACGGATTGCGTAAGGACTGTGGCAGAAACTACAAGCGAAGGAGTGCGGCGGCGGCCATCCCGACGAGCAGGGCCGCCGTGCCTCGACCTGCCGCCGCGAGGCCGATCGTGACCGCCGTCGCGACGTAGCCGGCGCCGTCGCTCTTCGCCAGCGCTGCCGTGACCAGCGCGACGACCACCGACGCGCCCAGGTGGCGCAGGAACGATGTCACGAACGGCGTCGGCGGCAGCACGCGCGCGATGACGAAGCCGCCGGCGCGGATTGCGAACGTCACCGCGGCCATCCCCGCGATCGCGATCGCGATGGAGACTGCGTCAGGCGTCACGCCATGCTCCGACGGTCGCGCCGACCAGCGCGGCGACGATCACCTGCCATTCGGGTCCGACGACGAACGTCGCCCCCCACGTCGCCAGCGCCGCCGCCGTCCACGGCACCAGGTCGCGCGGGCCGCGCCAGCTGCTCGTCAGCGTGGCTGCGAAGAACAGCACCAGCACCAGGTCGAGCCCGAAGCGCCGCGGGTCGCCGAGCAGCGGCGACGCCAGGAAGCCCATCGCCGTGCCCGTCATCCACGCCGCCCACACGACCACGCTGGCGCCGACCAGCACGCCCAGGTCGCGGTCGCCCCGTCCATGGGCCTCGGTGGTCACGGCCCACTGGCCCTCGGCCAGAATCGCCAGCGCGACCCATGGCCGCCAGCCGCGGTACCGGGCCAGCCACGGCGCCAGCGACGCGCTCAACAGTGAGAACCGCGCGTTGACCGCAAAGGTCGACAGCCAGATCGGCAGGAACGGCAGTGGCGCGCTCCACATCTGGAGCGCAGCGAACTGCGCCGCGCCCGCGAAGACGGAGCCGCTCATGAACAGCGCCGCCCACAGCGGCAGCGTGGATTGCGCCGCCACGCCGAAGCCCAGGCCGACGATCCACGAGGCGACACCAAGGGGCACACTCGTGCGAATGCCACGCCAGACGCCGGCGCGTGACAGGGGAGCGTCGTTCAACGGGGGATTCATGCGGGAACGGGTCGCGACAGCCAGCACGCGAGCAGGCCGGTGACGTTGGCCACGGCGAAGCTGACGCCCTTGAGATTGCGTTCAGGTGAGACGCCGGGAATCGGGCGAGGATAGCCGCTGGCGCGCACGCGCACCCGGCGCACCGCGCCCTCGTCGCTGATGTCCACGGTGGCGTGGTCGCGGGCACAGGCCCAGTCCACGGTGACGCCCACTGCCAGCGGCAGGCTGCCCGGCAACCACACCGTGCCCGCGTCTTCGGCAGCGGCGACGAGGCTGGCGCCGCCTCGCACCGCTTCCACCAGGGCCGCGCCCAGCCGTCCGCGATGCGCCTGGTTCGCGGTGCCGAGACTCAGGTTGATGATGTGCGCGTGCGAGGCGGTCGCCCACGCGATCGCCGCGACCAGCGCATCGGCGGTGGCGCGCAGCTCGCGATCGAACACCTTCACGGGCAGGATCACGGCGTCAGGTGCCTTCTCGCGGATCGCCGCCGCGACGGCGGTGCCATGACCCAGCCGGTCCACCGTGTCCGCGCCGGCCGTGCCCGCCGTATCGAACGCGACACCGGGGCCGACGTCGCCGACGTGTGGATGGCCCGCATGCACCCCGCTATCGATGACGGCGACGCGGATGCCGCGTCCCGTGGCCCCGCCCAGAGCGGCGGCCCTGAGGACGCCAGGCGGCAGGGACGCGAGCGGCGACGTCATGAACTCACGCGGTCGGGCGCCGGGCCGAAGAGCCGAGCGTAGGCGCCTCCGGCCGCCAGCAGCGACGACGGCGCGCCCACTTCAACCAGCCGCGCGCCCTCGAGCACGGCCACGCGATCCACCGCCGACGCCACGGCGGCCCGATGTGAGATGACAATCACGGTGCGGCCGCGCATGACCGCCAGGGCGCGGTCGACCACCTGGCGCTCCAGCACGGGGTCGAGCGCGGCCGTCGGCTCGTCGAGCACGAGCACCGATGGCTGCGCCAGGAACGCGCGGGCCAGCGCGATCCGCTGCCGTTCGCCGGCCGACATCTGGGCGCCGCGTTCTCCGACCACGGTGCGCAGGCCGTCGGGCAGTCGCGTCAGGAACTCGTCCAGCCCGGCGTCGGCGGCGGCGGCGCCGACCTCGGCGTCGGTCGCGTCGGGCCGCGCGTAGCGGATGTTCTCGGCCATCGACGCGTGCAGCACCGTCGGCTCCTGCTCCACGAACACGACGTGGCGGCGGATGTCCTCGAGCCGCAACGTGCGCAGGTCGCGGCCGTCGAGTGCCACCGTGCCGCGGTCGGGATCGAGCAGGCGCAGCAGCAGGAAGGCGAGCGTCGACTTGCCGCTGCCGCTGGCGCCCACGAGCGCCATCGACTCGCCGGCCGGCACCGTCAGCGACAGGTCCTCGAGCACCGGCACGCCACGCTCGGTCGTGAGCCACACGCCCTCGAACACCAGCTCGCCGCGCACCTGCTCGAGCGGCTGCGCGTTGTCTGACTCGCGCACGTCGAGGGGCGCGTCGAGCAACTCCAGCACCCGCCGCCACGACACCTTGGCCGTCGCGAGCGACGTGTAGAGGCCCATCAGCGCCTGCACCGGGGCGTTCACGCGCGACTGGTAGGCGATGAACGCGGCGAACGTCCCCAGCGTCAGCGAGCCGGCGACGACCCGCGCGCCACCGTAGAGGAACACCGCCGAGGCGCCCAGCGACACGATCAGCCCCGGCAGCCCGCCGGCGAGATACGTCAGGCGCTGCATCCCCATCAGCGCGTCGATGAAGCGATCGTTGAGACGCGCGAAGCGGCCGCGCTCACGCGCCTCGGCGTTCGACGTCACGACCAGCGTCGACGCCTGCAGCGTCTCGATCAGGAAGCTGCCGATGTCGGCGCTGCGCTGCCGCAGGTCGGCGACCCGGGCCTCGAGCCGGGCCCGATAGCGCACCAGCGTCCACAGGCTGAGCGGCAGGATCGCCGCGCTCAGCAGCGCCAGCCGCCAGTCGAGCCACACCAGCATGGCGGCGCAACCGACGAGGAACAGCACGTTGCCCACCCACGCCAGTGCCGCTTCGGCGGCCACCCGCTGGATCTCGCCGATGTCGCTGTTGAGCCGCGACACGATGTCGCCCATCCGCGTCCGCGCGTAGAAGCGCGGCGACAGCCGCTGCAGATGCGCGTACACGGCCAGACGCATGTCGAACAGGATCTCCGCCGACACGCGGGTGTAGCGCAGGCCGCTCACGACGTTGAGCACGTAGGCCGAGAGGCCGAGCAGCGCGAACAGGCCGACGATGCGCCACAGCGCCGCCAGGTCGCGGCCGATGAGCGCGCGGTCGACCAGATCCTTCGACAGATACGGCGTCACCAGCGACAGCCCGGTGCTCACCAGGCTGATCGCCATGACCAGCACCAGCCGGCGCCAGTAGGGCGCCAGAAACACGAACGCCCGACGCAGGCTGGCGTCGGGCGTCGTCGATGTCGGGCGATCGGTCACGGCGTGTGCGGCGGCGTCGCCGCCGATCCGGCGCGCGCTACCGCGCCGCCGTCGTCGTGGCCGGCGTCGTGCCTGGCACCACGAAGAGCTCGGTGGTCTGGTCGCCGCCCAGCCAGATGGTGCGCAGGTACTTGTGCGTCGCGGTGTCGTAGACGTCGAGCGTGGCGCCGGCGACATAGACGTAGAACACCTTGCCGTTCGAGCTGACGCGGATGCCCATGCGCGGACGGCCCTCGACGCGGGTGCGCTTCTCGACGGCGTGCTTCTCGAGGTCGAACGTCCAGAACTCGTAGTCGCCGATCTCCTGCGAGATGCCGTAGGCCTTCTTGTGATCGGGCGCCTGCGCGAAGCTGGGCGGCACGCCGGGCACCGGTCCCAGCGGGTGGAACTCGAGCTTGCGGGCGTTGAGATCCACGTGGCCGATGCCCATGAGGCGGCGGGCACGTCCCGGGTCCTGCATGGTGAAGAGGCCGGTGAAGGTGCCGGGCGCGTCGTAGAAGTCGTGCACGGGCCCCAGGTTGATGCGGCCCATGCCGTCTTCGGGCGGCGCACCGTACGGCCACGCCTCGACCTCGGTGAGGTTCGCGGTCTCGAGCACCGTCACCTCCTCGGGCCCGAAGATGAAGATGTGCTTGCCGTCGGGACCGATGCGCAGGATGACCGACTCGCGTTCCTCGCCCTTGGGCCACGGAATCACCCGGCCGAACTGGTGCGTCGCCAGGTCGTACTGCTGGATGGTGGGCGGGCCGATCTCCCAGCGGTCCACCAGCTTGGTGGCGGTGCGGTAGAAGAGGATCAGGTACTTGTTGTCGGGCGAGGCCTGGATGCTGTTGATGCGGATGTTCTTGTTGCCGCTGCTCAACTTGAAGCTGTCGAGCGACGTGCGGGTCTTGATGTCGATGACCTCGATCTGCTCGAAGCGCGAGTCGAGGGCATAGAAGCGCGTGCGATCCGGCGACGGCGTGAGCGAGCGCGGAATGCCGACCTTCAACTTGATGGTGCCGGTGAGCTTCTCGGTCGCCTCGTCGTAGATCTCGATCTCGCCTTTGTAGGTGCCGATGTACATCGTGCCGTTGCCGCCCGAGAGCATCGGCGGCTTGGCGGCGCGGCCCTGACCCTGCAGGGCGGGTGCGGCGAGGAAGGCCGTCGCGACGACGGCGGCGGACGCGAGGATGCGGCGCATGGCGGCCTACCCGGGGAAGACGAGGTCGATCTTGCGCCAGTCCTTCTGGGCCACGGCGCACTTGGCCGTCCAGTCGGGGGCGTGATTGAGCTGGTCGGGCACCTGCGCCGGCCAGAAGCAGCCCATGTGGCAGTCGAAGAGGTCGCGCTCGACCGGCGAGCACAGGCCCGCGGTGCCACCCGCGTAGTCGGCCTCCCAGCCCGGCGAGAACACCGTCGAGCAGCCCGGCGGGATGTGCGGCTTGTCGGGCTGCTGCGGCGGCCCGCCCCCCTGCTGCTGCAGGGCCACGACGTCCGCTTCGGTGGCGGCCACGACCATCGCGGCCTTGCGATTAATGGCGTTGAGGTGCTTCATCGTCGTCTCCGTCGAACTGTCGCAGGAAGCCGGGGTTCTTCACCGCCAGCTCGCCGTAAATCTCGAGACAGGTATGCGTCCACCCGCGAATCCACTCGCAGTAGTGCAGGTTGGGCCGCTCGGTCGATCCGTAGCGCGTGTGCGCCTCGTGGTAGCAGCCGCCGCCGCAGATCGGCCGGGCCCAGCACTGCGAGCAGTCGGTCTTGTTGGCGATGTGGTGGGAATCGAGGAACGCCGCCTGCTTCGCGCGGTCGATGCCGTCGTGCACCGAACCGAAGCGATGGTCCTCCGAGCCCGCGAAGCGATGGCACAGCGAGACCTCGCCGTCGGTCGCCACGCCCAGCAGGCCGATGCCGGCGCCGCACGGGTACGCCTTGGCGTGGCCCATGTGGATCTCCTGCAGCGTCTCGCGGACGTTCGAGAACCCGTGGTGCTTGTTCTGCAGCGACGCGGCCAGGAACTCTGCCGCCAGCTCGCGGAACTGCTCGAGCAGCGCGTCGTAGCCCGGGCCGGCCTCGAGCGCGTGGCTGCGCGTCGGGCCGGTCGTCACCGGCGCGAAGCCCACTTCCCAGAAGCCCATGTCCTCGAACAGGTGCTTGTAGATGCGCTTCACGTCGAGCGTCTGCTTCGTGAGCGTCACGCGGGCGCCGATCGGCCGCGCCTTGTGCCGCGCCAGCAGCGCCTTGATCTTCGGCGCCGCCATCTCGTAGCTGCCCTTGCCGTTGCTGAAGACGCGGAACCGGTCCTGGATCTCCTGCGGGCCGTCGATCGAGATGGTGACGCCGATGCGCTCGTCGGCCAGGAAGTCGATGACGTCGGGCTGCAGCAGCGTGGCGTTGGTCGTCAGGCTGAAGTCGACGTCGCGGTTCAGCGCCTTCGCCGTCTCGCGGGCGTAGGCCACCGTGGACTTCAGCACCTTGAAGTTCATCAAGGTCTCGCCGCCGAAGAACGTGATGTGCGCGGTCTTGCCGGGGTTGCTCTCGCGCAGCGCCAGGTCCACGGCCGCGCGCGCCGTCTCGGCGCTCATGAACTTCGGCTGGTTGCCGTTCTCGGTGTTGACGATCTTGTCTTCGCCGTACTCGTAGCAGTACTCGCAGCTCAGGTTGCACTGGTTGGTGACGTTCACCACCAGCGTCTGAATCGGCATCTGCTTCAGCGGGATGATCTTCGGCGCCGGCACCTTGGCCGCGATCTCGCCGATGGCGCGGATGCGGTGCAGCTCGTTGACCGCGTCCTTCACCGCCTGCACGCCGAAGCGCGGCGCCAGCGCGGCGAGCAGATCCTCGGGCGCCTGCGGGGCCGTCTTCAGCAGCTCGACGACCGCGGTGGAGCAGTCGTCGAACGCGAAGACCGCCGCGCTGGGCACGAGGTACGCGAAGCGCTGCCCGGATGCCTCGAAGGTGTGGAACTCGCCCACTCCCAGCCGGCGGGTCGGACTCGTGGTCTCGGCGATCGCGCTCATGGCCGATGCGTCCTGTCTCTTACGGCGTGACCGTCGGATCGAACTTCATGTAGAGCGGCGCGGTGACCAGCAGGTGCGCGCGGCCCTTGAGGGGGGTGGTCGCGCCGGGCGGCGTGTAGCTCGCCACGGCCCAGACGTCGCCCATGTTGTTGCGCTCGCCCTTGCGCTGCGGATTCGGGCCCTCGACGTTCGGCGTGAAGATCCCGCTCGCGGCGTCGATGGCGCCGACGAACTTCAGGTCCTCGTCCTCGAACGTGGCCTTGTATTCCTCGAGGCTCCACTGCGCGACCACGGCGTCGAGGCGCAGGTCGTCGTCGGTGTTGGGCTTCTTGTCGGGGCCGTTGTTGAACGCCCAGGCGTCGAAGCGCGCGAACATCTTCGGGAAGACCACGCCGCCCACGCGCGACATGTTCCAGGTGGGCGTGACGCGGATGCCGTCGACCTTGTCGTAGACGGTGATGGCGCCCGGCTTCGCCGTGCCGCCCACGACGAGCGCGCGCGGGCCGATGGCCGCGCCGGCCGCGACATCGACCGTGGCGGTGATGACGTCGGACGCCACGGTTGCCGCCGATACCGTCACACCCGGGCCGAAGTCGAGATCGCGAGCCGCCACCGAGGCCGGCGCATTGGCGACGTAGATCTTCAACGTCTGGCCAGTGCCGCCGGTCTTCAACGCGGTGTGGTCCATGCCCACCACCGTCAGGCCGGCGCCTGCGCGCTGCAACTTCACGTCGATGCCGAGCTCGTCGTAGCCGCCCGCGAACCAGCGGCCTTCGATGGCGTTCCAGTCGGGCTCGACGAACATCACCTCACGCAGCGCCGTCGTGTCGGCGCCGCCCACCGTGGTGCGGCCGCGCCACTGGAAGCCGGTGTAGATGGTGACGCGCCCGGTGCGCGAGACCTGCTCGCCCGTGCGCGCGTAGGTGTAGGTCGTGGTGTTGGTGAACTCGTCGGCGGCGCCGGCGACCGGCGTCAGCACGACCTTCCCGTAGATCGGGCCCTTGCTCACTTCCCAGCCCGAGAGGGTCCACGTGCCGTCGATGCGCGCCGGCCGCATCGATGCGGTCCAGCCCGACCAGTCCTTCGTCTCGAGCGGGAAGGTGTCGCTCAGGAAGTCGACCGCCTTTTCGGACGGGTGACGCAGGTCGGGCGGACGGCCCTGCGCGTCGCGGCCGCGCGGTGCGGGGCCCATGCGGCGGAACGTCTGGCGATCGATGATCGGATACCAACCGCGGTGCATCGAGATGAGCAGGTCCCACTCGGGCTTGGTGCGCCGCTGCGTGATGATGCGGCCCAGCGAATGGCACGCGTCGCAGGTGCCGTTGAGGGCGTCGCTCTTGAACTCTTCGTCACCGAGCCGGCGCTGCACTTCGTAGAGTCCCGGCCGCGCTTCCTCGGGCGCGAGGCCGTGGCTGTTGGCCAGCGACTTCACGACGGCACGCGCGGTCTGCGCGTCGATCTTGAGGTTGTTGAGCGCCATCATGCGCGTGATGGTGCGCTCCCAGCCCTCGGGCGTCGTGCGGCGTCCCGAGATGCGCGACATCACGCCCTTGTCGTCGGGCCGATGGCACGGCGAGCACGCCTTCTGGACGGCCGTGTCGGTGACCGGGATGCCGGAATCGGCGGCGGCGGCCGGCGGCGTCTGTGCGGCAGCAGACGAGGCGGTCAGCAGGCAGGTCACGGCGCCTGCGCCGAGGACCATCCGGAAGGGGAATCGCGCAGGTTTCGCCATAGGCTGAGCGGTCAGTTGTAGCACTTCAAAGGCCGATTAGCCAGCGTCGCGCGACCGCCGTGGAGAGCGCCGTGAGGAACTCGGGAAGGGGCGTCGGTCCGGCCCTTTCGACGTACTTGTCGAAGAGGTCCGGCACCTGCCGGCTCGCCGGCGCAAGGCCCGCCAGCAGGACGACGTCGACGGGGCCCGAGTAGCGCACGCCGTCGGGGACGAGCGGCGTGACCAGTCGCGGCTCGAGCACGATGTCGCGCTCGCGCCAGGCTGGCCGCGGCTCGACGGTGACGTCGGGCGCCAGGGACAACGTGATCGCGTCCGCGGCCTTGAGCTTCTCGAACACCGCGTGCACCGCGGGCGCGTCATCGGCGCCCTCGTCGGCATCGTCGCCGGCGCGATCCATCCAGAAGGGATGCGCCGCGGGCGCGCCTTGCGCATTGAAGCGGCGCGTGAGGGCGAGAAAGCGGCGGTAGGTCTCGCGCTCGCGGGTCCCGTGGCAGCGCAGGGCGACGTCGGCCATCCCGGGCGCGCCGAGCGCCGTGTTGAGCGCCGCGGCGACCTGCCAGCCCGAGGCCATGGCCTTGCGCGCGCCGGCCGATGACAGCGGGTCGACCACGCTGGCGGCGTCGCCGGCCAGCAGCCAGGCCTCGCCGGTGATACGGTCCGCGACGTACATCGAGGCGTCCCAGCCCGACGGCCCGTCGAGCGCCTGCGCGCCGGCGAACACTCGCGCCAGGTGCACGGTTTTCGCGATCTCGGCGGCGTAGATCGCCGTGGCGCCGTCGCCGCGGGCGAGCGCGGTCGTGCGCGGGTCGACCATCACCGCGAGTGCCCGCGTCGAGGCGTCGATGGGCACCGACCACGCCCAGCCGTCGCCGTACGATTCGAGCAGCGTGTGCGTCGGGTCGGGGACGGGCCACGGGTCGTCCCGCCGCCAGCGTCCCACCAGGGCCACGGTGCGGTGCCCCGATTCGTAGCGGCGACCCCCGAGGGGGCGGGCGAGCACGCCGGCGCGGCCGCTGGCATCCACCCGATAGCGGGCCGGCCACGCCAGCACCTCCTCGGTGGTCAGGCCGCCCCGCACGACGCGCACGCCGGCCTCGACCGCGGCGTCGAGCATCAGGCGCGCCAAGGCCCGCGACGTCACCTGCCAGCCATGACGGCCGCCGTCGAAGGGCTCGACCCGCGTCGCGCCTCCCCACCACACGGTGTGGCCAGTCGAGGCGACGAAACCGGCCGCGTCCACGGCGGGCGACATCCCCAGGAGGTCGAAGAACTTCCGGCAGGACGGCGTCAGGGCCTCGGGCAAGTCGGCGGAGGGCGCCTCGGGGCGGGCCACCAGCACCACGTCACGACCCCAGAGCGCCAGCAGCCGGGCGGCAGTGGCGCCGGCCGGTCCGCCACCCACCACCAACACGTCGCAGGGCAAGGCCGGGCCGAGCATGTGGGTTGGTAGAATATCCCCCTGTGATTCGACGCGCAGCGCTCGCCGTCGTCGCACTCGTCGGGCTGTACCACGCGTGGCTGTTCGGCCGCCAGGCCGTGAGCGGAGAGCTCGCGGACCCGGCCACCGGCCTGCGGTGGCTCGCGGCGGCGTTGCTGGCCGCCGGGCTCGTGACGCTGTGGCGCCGCGGCGCGTCGATGGCCTCACGTCCGGCCGTCACGGTCTGGGTGCTCGCCGCCCTGCTGCACGGGCCGGCCATGGCCAACGGCGTCGACGGCGCGGCGCTGGCGCTGCCCGAAGCCGTCGTCGTGGTGGCGCAGGCCGCGGCGACCGTGGCCGCCGTAGGGCTCGCTCTGCTGGTCTGGCTACGACACTCGATCGGCGCGCTCGGCGTCTCTGCCGGCGTGCTCGTCGCCGTCGACGATCGCCTGCTGCCGGCCGTCGTCCCGTCGCGGCGGCTGCGGTTCCTGCCACGCCCGCCTCCGCTGGCGTAACCCCCGGCATTCCCCAGGTTCGTTCGGCCCGGCGTCGCGCCATTCAGGTGCACGCCCGGCCGCTGGTGTCCGTTTCCATGGAGTAGCGAGATGTGTACGCGAGTCGTGATGGTGCTGTTGGCCCTGACGTGCTGGGCCGGGTCGGCGATGGCGGCAACAGTCCGCGGCGTGGTGTCGGATGGCACGGGCGCCGCGCTGGCCGACGCGCGGGTCGTGGTGCGGTCGGTGGCCTCGGGCCAGGAAGTGACCGGCACGACCGGCGCCGACGGCCGGTTCGAGATCACCGTGCCCGGTCCCGGCACCTTCCTCGTGATCGTGGAACGCGCCGCGTTCACCGAGGTCGCCCGTACGATCGTGATCGACGACGACTCCGCCACGGTGGAGCTGCCGTTCACCCTGGAACTCGGGTCGTTCGCCAGCGCCGTCAGCGTGACCGCGGCGCGCACGGAACGTGAGATCCGGCAGATCCCGCTGCACGTCGACTCGATGCCCGCCGCCGCCCTGCAGCAGGCCAACCCGATCTCCACCGGCGACGCGCTGGCGCTGGCCCCCAACGTCACCCACGTGGGCAACGGGCCCTTCGGCGTGCGGCCGCGCCTGCGCGGCCTCGACTCGACCCGCATGCTCGTGCTCGTCGACGGCGAACGCCTCAACACCGCGCGCCAGGCCACCGATCGGACCGGCGCGGAAGTGGGGCTCATCCCGATGGACAGCATCAGCCGCATCGAGGTGGTGAACGGCGCCGGCACGCTGCTGTATGGGTCGGACGCGCTCGCCGGCACGGTGAACATCGTCACCAACGAGCCGACGTTCACGCCGACGGTGCAGTGGATCTACGGCGCCAACACCTACTACAGCTCGAACGAAGACGGCCGCCGCGGCAGCGTGACCGTGGGCGCAACCGCGCCCCGCTACGCCGTCCGGGTGCAGGCCGGCGCCGAGGACTACGGCAACTACTCGGCCGGCAAGCTCGACGTCGAAGACACGCGCCCGTTCTTCACCTCGGGCCGCATCAACCAGGCCGACACCATCGACGACAACTTCGGCTTCACGTTCAACGCCTTCCCCGACCCCTTCAACGCACCGTACGTGCGCACCGACAACACCGTCCCGAACTCGCAGGCCAAGGGCAACTTCGTCAACGCCACCGGCCTCTTCAAGCTCAGCGACACTCGACGGGTGCGCGTGCGCTGGCAGCGCCGGCGTGTCGAGGACATCGGCTTTCCGGACTTCGCGTCGCCGTACTTCTTCAACGCGACGTCGCTGCCCGAGAGCAACCTCGACAAGGTCTCGGCGCGCTACGAGGCGCAGGCGGTGACGCCGTGGCTCGCCAACCTGTCGCTGTCGGTCTACTACCAGCGCGTCGAGCGCACGCTGCAGAACACGCTGCCGGTGCAGTTCCCGGCGCCGACCCCGGTGGCGTTCTTCCCGATCAGCGTGATGCGGCTGTCGATCCTGTCGCAGACCGAGCAGCGCGTGTGGACGCCCGGCGTCGACCTGCAGGCCGTGATCACGCCGGCGAAGAACCACGTGCTCACGACCGGCGCCACCTTCTACCGCGACAAGAGCAGCGACCGCCGGCTCACCACCACCACCACGTTCCAGATCGGCCAGGTCGCGCTGGGTGCGCGCGGGCCGGCGGCAGAGGTGTTCGCGACGCCGCGGCCGCTTGGGCCGCCGTCGATCGCGCGGCCGGTGCGGGTGCCGAACGCGTCGTTTCGTGACATCGGCGTGTTCGCGCAGGACGAGTGGCGCGTCACGCCGAACATCTCGGTCATCGGCGGCCTGCGCGCCGACTTCTACGGGGTCAACACCGAGAACACGCCCGGCTACGACGTCGCGCCGGTGGTGGCGGGCGCGGTGCCGGCCATCGACCCGTCGACCTTGCCCGACGTGAACGGCGAGTCGATCGACCGCCAGGCGATCACGGGTGACATCGGCATCGTCGCCAACCCCGGCGGCAAGATCAACCCGTTCATCCGGTTCGGCCGCAGCTACCGTCATCCGAACCTCGAGGAATTGCTGTTCGCCGGCCCGGCGACCGCCGGAAGCATCGCGCCCAGCATCAAGGTGAAGCCCGAGACCGGCAACAACTTCGACATCGGCGCCAAGTTCGCGCTGGGCCGCGTGACCGGCGGCCTCTACGGCTTCGTGAACCAGTACTCGAACTTCATCTCCCAGGAAGTGGTCGCGACGACCCCGGCCGGCCCGCTGGCGCAGGCCATCAACTTCGGTGACGTGCGCATCCAGGGCCTCGAGTTCTCGCTCGACGCGCCGATCGTCACGCCCTATGGCGTGTGGTCGTTCAACGGCTCAGGCGCGCTGACGCGCGGCACGATCGTCGAAGGCGTCGGCCCGAACGGTCTCGATCTCGACGACACGCCGGCCGACAACATCACGCCGTCGAAGGTCGTCGCGGCCGTGCGCTACTCGGAGCCGAAGGGCCGCTGGTGGATGGAGTACGGCATCCGCGCGCAGGGCGAGGTGGATCGTGTCGCCCGCACGCTCACCGAGTCCCCGTTCCTGATCGCCCAGGACCTGCTGTCGCTCGACGGGTTCGCGGTGCAGCGCCTGGCCTGGGGCGTCAATCTCTCGCGCCAGCGCGATCGCCTGGGCGTGACCTTCGCCATCGAGAACCTGGCGAACAGGTACTACCG
>CADEDM010000029.1:31657-36792 GCA_902826065.1 uncultured Acidobacteriota bacterium
CATGTCCTCCTCCGCGGTGCACTTCGTCCCGATCCTGACGACGCTGCTGGCGATCCCGTTCTCGCTGGAGATCTATCGGCGCTACCGGAGGTTCCCCGATCGGCTGCACTTGCTGTGGTGGGCGCTGGGCATCGCGACCTACGGCGTCGGGACGTTCACCGAGTCGCTGACGACGCTCCTCGGATGGCGAGAGCCGGTCTTCCGCGCCTGGTACATCTCGGGCGCGCTGCTCGGGGCAGCGCCGTTGGCGCAGGGCACCGTCTACCTGATGGTGTCGCGGCGCCTCGCGCACGTGCTGACAGTGCTGCTCGTCGCGTATGTCGCCGTAGCGTCGATCGCGGTCTGGCTGTCGCCGATCGACTACGCGCTGGTGGACCCGCACCGGCTCACCGGCCGTGTCTTCAGCTGGCAGTGGGTGCGGAGATTCAGTCCGCTCGTGAATCTCTACGCGGTGGTGTTCCTGATCGGCGGCGCGATTCTCTCCGCGCTGCGCTACCGCGCCGAGGCCGCGACGCGCCACCGCATGTGGGCCAACGTGCTCATTGCCGCGGGTGCGATCCTGCCGGGCATCGGCGGCACCGCCACGCGCATGGGCCACGTGGAGGTGCTCTACGTCACCGAACTCGTGGGCCTGCTGCTGACGTGGACGGGATATCGGATGAGCGTGCGCCCGTCTCCGGTAGCGCCTGGCTCGATGCGACCAGCCGCCAGCCGCTAGCCGCGCGCGCTTACTTGACGCCTTCTTTCAGGAACGCCACCAAGGGCGGCAGCACCTTCTCGGGCGCCTCGAGGTGCGGCACATGGCCGAGCCCGGGGATGAGGTGCAGGCGGCCGTTCTTGTTCGGGACGGTGTCGGCGAGCACCTTCATACGGTCCTGGAAGTTCTTGGCCGGGCCGAGCAGCATGTCCTCCGCGCCGCCGAAGGCGAGCGTCGGCGCCTGGATGTGGGCCCAGTCATAGACCACGGGGTCGGCGTAGAGCATCTGGCCGATGAGCGCCTGCACCATCGCCAGCCGCGGCCAGTCGCTGCTGAGCGTCCACGAATAGCGGATGCGGGTGTAGGTCTCGAACTCCTGGTTCCACTTGGTGGGATCGTGCGCCACGTAGCGGCCGAGGCCGGCGCGCACCGACTGGTAGTCGGTCTTGAGGTTCGACCGGTAGCCGTCTTCGATCGGCGTCATCGGGCGGTCGTAGCGGCCGTCGGTCAATCCGATCGGGTTGTAGACGACGACGCGTTCCGTGGCCTTCGGGAACTGCGTGGCGAAGCGCGCCGCCATCATCCCGCCCATCGAGTGGCCGATCACCATCACCCGCTCGATCTTCTCGGCCTGCAGGATGCGGTAGGTGTTGCGCACCTGCGAGTTGAAGTTGTAGGGCGCGATCGGCTTCGACGACTTGCCGTAGCCGATCTGGTCGGGCGTGATGACGCGGAAGCCTTCCTTCGTCAGCGCGTCGATGATGGCCTTGAAATAGAAGCCCCCGAAGTTGTTGCCGTGCAGCAGCAGGACAGTGTGGCCGTTGGGTGTCCCCTGGGCCGGCGTATCCATGTACGAGATGCGGACGTCCTGGTCGTAGACGTTGATGTCGAGGTACTTGCTGGGATAGGGGTAGGGACATTCGTCGCAGGTGATGCTGCCCGGCTTGATGTCGGTGGGCGTGGGCACCTTCGGGAGGGGCATGCCGCCCTCCTGCGCCGTCGCCACCGCGGCGAACGCCAGCACGAATACGATCGAGCCCAGGGAGCGGATCATCGCGACCTCCAGAAGCGGGCCTTCAGCCGACCCGCGAAGGACGGCATTATTCGCGCCCTATGGCGGCGGCGTCAAACCCGCCCCGGACCCGCGTGGCGCTGCCCGGCAGGTTCGGGGCTTACGGATGCGCCTCGTGCACCCTGTACACCGCGAGGATCCGGTAGGGGCCTGGCTCGCTGTTCGTGAACGTTCCCTGCTCGAGCGCCTGAAACGCCTCGTCGAACGAGGCCAGGAGGCAATGCGCGTTCACGGGCAGCTCGTCGGCCAGGCCATCGCATGAGAGCGGCGAGTGCTCGGGCGAGTTCCCTGAGCTGAAGGTGACCACGTCGAAGCCCTCGAGCACGCAGTGCTCGGGGCGGACGACATGAGTCGGGACCGAGGCCTCGGCCTCGAACGGCGCCCAGTGCGGAACGACGTCATCGCTGCCGGCGCCGTCGCGCCTGAAGTGCCGATCGTCGACCCATTGCCGCTCGTACGCCTCGTAGTAGAAGAGCGTGAGCCCGTCGAGGGAGATCCTGTGTGTGGAGGCGATCGATCGCATGACGGCCGGTGAATCGAACAGCCAGTAGCCGTTGTGCTCCCAGAAGTCGATGTACTGCGCGAAGTCGTCGTTGACACAGTCGCTGACCGAGAAGATGTCGACGACGCCAGGCGATGCGACGGCCGGCGCAGCGGGCACGACGCGCTTGTAGAGATACCCCACTGGAATCATGCGCGCGCTCTACGTGAAGAACTCGCGCCGGCCGTCGGCCGACAACACGATGCGATGATCCTGCAGCTCCGTCTTCTAGAAGCCCATCGCCCGCACCCAAGGCCGAGGCAGCTTGCCGTCACGCCACGCTCCGCGGGGGATAGACGGTCAACTGCAATCGGGCTCGCGAGGCCGCGATACGCTGGAGCGTCCCAGGACTGAGCTGCACGTCTTCGATGGCGCGCCCGCCGCGACTGGCTTGCACGCCGATGTCGAACACCCGCGCCGACGCGTCGCTCCAGCATCGACGCGCTTGGCCCTTCAGGGATTCGATGTGGGCGAGCAGCCGGCGCGCCGTCGATTCAGCGTTCGTCGAGGACGCTGCACTCGCAATCAACCACCGACCATCGGGCGAGCCATCGAGCCGCTGCGGGTGGTATGCGTGCGGCAAGGCACCAGCCAGCGGCGCCAACGACGACCGTGAGCGCACCACCAGGTCGATCGTGATGAAGCCAGACGCAGGCCCCTGCGAACGTCTTGCGCCACGCGCGGTGCGAAGTCGCGATCTGGACGCCATGTAGGGCTCATCGGCCCGAGAGGCCGCCCGGAACAGCGCCCGTCACCGACTCGCGACCCGACCTTGGCGTCGCCCGTGCGGCAGCCTTTCGAAGATCGAGCTGGCGCGCTACGGCATCTTCGCGCGGTCGACTTCCGCCGCGATGTAGCCGAACGCGGCCCACTGCCGGCCCTGCAGCACGCGGTCGAAGATCTCCTTGGCCTTCGCGGTGTCGCCGGTGACGAAGTAGTAGTTGCCTACGCCGTAGCCCTGCGTCGCGATGGTAAGGTCGTCGGCGTTGGCGGTGTCGAGCAACGCCTCGGGCTTCTCGAGGCCCTTGTACATCAGCAGCCGGCGGTGGTACGAGCCGTTCTCGAGGATGTCCATCTTCGGCGTGATGCGCTCCAGCACCTTCGCCGCGGCGGCCTTGTCACCAAGTCGCATGTAGGTCATCCAGAGCCAGTCGCTGGTGGCCGTGATGGAGTCGTCGTTGTCCGACACCTTCATGCATTCCAGCCAGGCGCGCTTGGCGTTCTCGTAGTCGCCCTTGAGGTAGTAGCTCAGTGCCAGGTGATACCAGATGTTGAACTGCAGCGTGCTGCGCGGGACGCCGGCGGCGTTCGGGGCGCCGTCGGGCTCGATTTCGTCCTTCTTGCCCTTGATCAGCGTGACGGCCTTCTCGAAATCGGTGACGGCGCCATCGAAGTTGCGCACCGTGATGTAGCGATGGCCGCGGTGCCGGTAGAACCGCGCGTCGTTCGGGAACTTCTCGATGCCCTGGCCGAAAGTCGCGATCGCGTTCTGGTACTGCCAGAGATAGCCCTGACGGCGGCCCACCCAAATCAGCGCGTCGGCGCTGTCCGGGTTCTTGGCCAGGTCGTCCTGCGCGGCCTTGAGATTGGCCTCGAGACGTGCCCGCTCGGCCTCGGGCAGCGTGATCGGGATGAGCGGTTTGCCGCTGACCGACGTCGCTTCGGCCTTCGGCTCCGCGGCGGCCGCCGCGGCCGGAGCCGGCGTCGCCGTTGCCGCCGGCGCGTCGGCCGGCTGATTCGACCCGCACGCCACCGTACCGGCGCACACCACTGCCATCGCGATCACCGCTCGCATTGCACGCATCCTGCAGTCCTCCGAAGGGGAGTAGCTTACCGTTCCTGACTGGCCGCCGTGGGCGCCAACAGATCGGCACCTGCGGCCAGCTCGTCAGAGGCCGCGTCGGCGGTGGACGCCTCGGACGCCTCGGACGTCTCGGCCGGCTCGCCGTCTGTGCCGCCGTCCGCGCCGCCGTGGGCCAGGAACAGGCGCGCCACGCCCATCGGCGCGCGCGGCGTGGCGTCGACCTCGGTGATGACGCCCAGCTCGCCGCCAGTGGCCGCGCCCAGATCGCGGAACTTCCGTGCGGTCACGAGCACGCGGCCCTCGTAGGTCGCCACCGTCTCGTTGAACGCGCGTACCGTGCCGTCGAGACGGCCGCGCAGCGTCTCCATGCGGTCGGTCAGGTGCCGCACGCGGTCGTAGAGTTCCTTGCCCAGCCGGCTGACCTGCTCGGCGTTGCGCGTCAGCCGTTCCTGCCGCCAGCCGTGCGCCACGGCGCGCAGCAAGGCGATGAGCGTGAGCGGGCTGGCCGGGAACACCTGCGCGCCGACGCCGAACTCGATCAGGCGCGCGTCCTGCTGCAGCGCCGCCTGGAAGATGGCCTCGCCGGGCAGGAACATCACCGCGAACTCGGGCGACGGCTGGAACTGATCCCAGTAGCTCTTCGCGCCCAGCTTCGTCATGTGATCGCGTACCTGGCGCGCGTGATCGGCGAGCTTCTGCTCGCGGGTCGCGTCGTCGTGGGCGTCCTGCGCGTCGAGATACGCCTCGAGCGGCGCCTTCGCGTCGACCACCACGGTGCGTCCGCCGGGCAGGCGCACCAGCAGATCGGGGCGGATTCGGCCTGTTTCCGTGGCCGTGGTCGCCTGCTCGTCGAAGTCGCAGTACTCGAGCATGCCGGCCATCTCGACCACCCGGCGCAGCTGCATCTCGCCCCAGCGGCCACGCACGGTGGGCGTGCGCAGCGCGCGCACGAGGTTGGTCGTCTCCGCGCGCAGCTGCGTCTGGCTGCGGCCGATCGCCTCGAGCAGCGCCGAGATCTCGG
>CADEDM010000030.1 GCA_902826065.1 uncultured Acidobacteriota bacterium
GTCACTTCGGTGTTGAAGCAGGTGCGGGCGCCGGTGTGGCACACGTTGCCGTCGCCTTCGCGGGCAGCCTTCACGAGCACCGTGTCGTCGTCGCAGTCGACCAGCAGCTGCTTCACCGCCAGGCGGTTGCCCGAGGTCTCGCCCTTGGTCCACAGCGTGTTGCGCGTGCGGCTGTAGAACGTGACGTAGCCGAGGCGCTTCGTGATGGCCCAGGCCTCGTCGTTCATGAAGCCCACCATCAGCACCTCGCCGCTCTCGTGGTCCTGCACCACGGCGGGCACCAGGCCGTCCAGCTTGCTGAAATCCAGGGTCATCGGTCGTTCCTTCGTCTCGGTCGTTCCAGGAATCCGTCCGGGCTCCGCGGGGCGCGCACAAACAAAAAACCCCGCCGGATTCCGGCGGGGCTGCTCAGGTTCGTGCTGTGAACGCTGATTCGTGTGTCGCTACACGTGCAGTCCGGCCGGCCCGAAGGCGGCATGGTGATGGACGTGATGCACGTGGTGGCGGAGGAACACGACTTCGAGAGCGTAGCCGAAGCCGCGCCCGGCTGACAAGGGCACCCTAGTCGGAGGCTCCGTCGAGCCTCGCGCGAGCCGTGACCGTGAAGGGGTGATCGTCGCCCAGCAGATCCCGGTATATCCCGTGGCTCTCGGTCAGCAGCCGCCCGCCCTCCGCGGCGCGGCCCAGCGCCCGCAGCGTCAGGCCCAGCTCGCCCAGCACGTGGGCTCGCGTGTGCCTGATGTCCGGATACGGCTGCAGCACCCGCCACGCCTCCCGGAGCGAGAGTTCGGCCCGGTCCAGCGCGCCCTGGCGCCGGTAGACGGTGCCGATCGCGAGTTGCAGGGTCGCGAAGTCCGGATGCCCCGGCGCCCTGATGGCGCGGAAGCGGGTCTCGGCGTCGTGGAGCACCCGCTGCGCGTGGTCGAGGTCGGCGGTCATCGCGAGTGCCCGACCCCACGTGAGCAGAAACGACGCCTGGAACGAGTACTCGGGCGGCCACGCCCTGGCCGCGCCTTCCACCGCCAGTTGGCCGATCCGCGCCGCCTCGTCGTAGACGCCGCGGGTTCGCAGCAGCTCCGACAGGCTGCGCAGGACGTAGAGGCGCGTCGGATGGTCGGAGGCCACGCGATCGGCCTGCGCCAGCGCCGCGCGCAGCACCGTCTCGCTCTCTGCCAGGAAGCCGCCAATCATCAGCTGATTGCCGAGCGCCTGCCGCATCTCGACGACGTTGGCCGTGGCGATCCCGTGGGCGTCGGCGATGCGCACCGACTCGCGCAGCAGCGCAATCGCCTCGCGGTCGGCCGGGCGCTCGGTGGTGATCGTGAGCGCCAGGTTGTTCATCGAGTAGGTCAACACGATCGGATCGGCCTGGTCGCCGCGCGCCTGCTCCATGGCGACGGCCTCTCGCAGGAACGGGGCCGCGGCCTTCGGCTGGCCGCGGAGTATCCGGCTGCGCCCGTGCTGCCCGAGGGTGCTGGCGATGCCGGCGGTGTGACCGAGCTGACGGTAGAGGGCCAGGGCCTTGTCGAACTCCGCCTCCGCCTGGTCGACCGCGCCGATGCCCAGGTAGGTGCGACCCAGGGTGTGGTGCATTTCGGCCTCGATGTCGGGCGCGCCGCCCAACGTCGTCGAGACATTGCGGCTGGCGGTATCGAGCACCTCGCGCACGGTCAGCGAACCGCTGCGGGCCGCGGTGGCAGCGTTCCCGGTCGGGCTCGCCGACGCCAGCATCTCGGTCAGGAACGTGTTGAGCTGCTGCGCCTTCGCGGATTCGCTGCGGGCCCGCGTTTCCTGGGCGCGGGCTTCGCGGGCCTGCAGCACCGAGATCGCCGTCGCGACGAAGAGCGCGACCGCCAGAGCGGCGGCGATCGTCGTGGCCACCCAATGGCGGCGCACGAAGCGCGACGACTGGTAAAGCAGCGATGGCGGCCGCCCTTCGATCGGGGCGCCTTCGAGCCAGCGCTCGACGTCGTCGGCGAGGTGCTGAATCGACGAGTAGCGCTGCGCTGGATCGGCGCCCAGCGCCTTCAACACGATCGTGCCGAGGTCGCCCGCCAGTTGGCGCCTCAGCCGCGCCGCCGACACCTGCCGCGTCGCCGCCGACTCGGTCGTCACCGCGAGATGCGGCGCGACCGGCGGCGTGCCGGTCATCGCGCGCTCGACGGAAGCCATGAAGGACGTGCGCTCACCGAACGCGCGGCCGCCGCTGACGAGCTCGTACAGCACCAGGCCAAGGCTGTACTGGTCGGTGGCGGTGCCCACGGCCTTGCCGATCAGCTGCTCCGGACTGGCGTAGGCCGGCGTCAGCGGCGCGCGCGACAGCGTGGCGTCGCGATCCGGTTGCAGCAGGGTCGCGGTGCCGAAGTCGACGACTTTCGGGTGGCCGTCGACCGTGACCAGGATGTTCGACGGCTTGAGGTCGCGATGCAGCACCAGGTTGCGGTGCGCGAAGGCCACGCCGCTGCAGACGGTGCCGAACAACGCGAGCCGGGCCGGGAGATCGAGCCGGTGGCGATCGCAGTAGCGGTCGATCGGCTCGCCGTCCACGAACTCCATGACGAGGTACGGCTCGCCCAGCGCCGTGACGCCGCCATCGAGCAGCCGCGTGATGACCGGGTGCTCGAGCGCCGCCAGGATCTGGCGCTCGGCCCTGAACTGGGCGACGAGCGCCGCGTCGTCGAGCCGGACGTCCATGATCTTGATGGCCACCCGCTGCTCGAACGCGTCGTCGTCGCGACGGCCCTCGTAAACCGCCGCCATGCCGCCGCGCGCGACGAGCCGCACGATGCGGTAAGCGCCGAGGCGCAGATCCAGATGGGGATCGCCGGCGGCATCGGCCCGCTGGAGGCGCAGGTCCTCGTCGAGCAGGACGCGGATCTCGGCCTCGAGCGCCGCGTTCCCGGCGCACAGCGCCGCCAGCGTCGCGTCGCGCTCCGGGCCTTCGGGGACGTCGGTCGCGGTTTGGAAGATGGACTCGATCGCGTGCCAGCGTGCCGCATCCATGGGCGTTCGAGGCGGCATACTATCGTGATTGATGAACGAACCCGCGCCGCCTCCGGGCCACCTCACGCAGCTGCTGCAGAGATGGCACGCCGGCGAGTCGGGTTCGCTCGACCAGCTCGTCTCGGACGTGTATCCGGAGCTGCATGCCATGGCCTCGCGCTACATGCGCGGCGGCCGCGGCAGCACGGTGCAGGCGACGATGCTGGTGCACGACCTCTACCTCCGGCTGCTGAAACAGGAGCGCGCCAACTTCCCCAACCGCCGGGCGTTCTTCGGGTTCGCGTCGGGGGTGATGCGCCACATCCTGATCGATCACATCCGCAGCGCACGGGCCGAGAAGCGCGGCGCCGGCCGGCAACGCGTGCCGCTCACCGAAGACCTGCAACTCGTGGACGCCAGTCCGGCGTTCCTGCTCGACCTCGATGCCGCGCTCGACGAGCTGGCGGCGTTCGATCCGCGCAAGGCCGAACTGGTGCAGCTCTGCGTGTTCCTCGGGTGCGGCCGCAGCGAGGCGGCCGAGCTGCTCGACATCTCGCTCGCCACGGCCAAGCGCGACTTCCGGCTGGCCCGCGTGTGGCTCTCGCAACGGCTGCGTCTCGAGCCGCCGGTCGAGGAGTGACAGCCCTGGCGGTTCGACCGCCAGGACTGTCGATGTGTCCGCCGCGGCGCTACGGCGCGATGCCGAAGACCCGCACTCGCTTCGGCGTGCCCGCCACGAACCCCGCGGCGACGGCGCGACCGTCGGCCGACAGCGCGAGGCCGACGTTGGCGGCCGCGGAGGGGTTGGTGATGTCCGACCCGATCTGCGTCCAGGTCCCGTTCGTGAGGCCGTAGACCCTGGCCAGGCACCGGCAGTTGCCAACCACCGCGAAGCGCGTGCCGTCGTCGGACAGCGCCACGGTGTCCGCGCCCTGATCGGTCACGCCGATGACGGCGTTGCCCACCGGTGTCCATGTCGACCCGACGAGGTCGAACACGCTGACCTTGCCGGTGTTGCCGCCACCGGCCGGTGCCGCCACGGCGAGGCGCGAGCCGTTGGCCGAGAGCGAGACGCCGTCGCCGAAGTTGCCGCTGTCGTTGTCACCCAGCAGCACGTTGCCCACCTGCACCCAGGTGCCGGCGTTCATCCGGTAGACATACACCTCGCCATCCTGAGATGGCGCCGACACGGCGATCGTCGTGCCGTCGGCCGAGATGTCCACGGCGTAGCCGAACTCGCCGTTGGTCGACATCGTCGGGCCCACCTGGGTCCAGGTGCTGCCCACCAGGTCGAACACCCTCGCGTAGCCGGTCGTCGAGCTGCTGCCGTGGCCGCTGGCGATGAGCCGATCGCCGCTGGCCGACAACGCCACGCTGAAACCGAACAGCCACCCGGCCGCGCCGCCGTCGAGATCGGCGCCCACCTGGGTCCACGTGGAGCCTGCGAGGTCGTAGACCCGCACATGGCCACTCGAGGAGCCGCCGCCGTCGTTGCGATCGGCGCCGATGGCGAGGCGCGTCCCGGCGGCGTTCAGGCTGAGGCTGATGCCCGACTGGTCGGCGATCGCCTCACCGAGGATGTCGGCGCCAATCTGCGTCCAGGTGTTGCCCGTGCGTTCGTAGACGCGCGTCGCGCCGCTGTTGGGTGACGCGAACGACGCCACGGCCAGGCGCTGGCCGTTGGCTGACAGCGCAACCTTGAAACCGAAGTTGTCGCTCGCGCTCGTGATGTCAGCGCCGAGCTGCGTGATCGGCGGCGGCGGACCGGTGATGGGCAGCGTCACCGTGATCTGGTTCGACGCCGGACCGGTGCCCACCGCGTTCACGCCCGCGATCTGCAGGACATAGGTGCCGTTCGGCACGCCGGGAATGGAGATCGAAGAGCCGGTCAGGGGCAGGGTCGCCAGCACGCCGCCGCCCGGGGCCAGGGCCGTCAGCAGGTACGACGTCGGCGCGCCCCCGCCGCCCGGCGTCCACGACAGGTTCAGGGTGCTGCCCGCTCCAGCGGCCGGGTTCAGCGTCGGGGCGCCTGGTGCCGTGGGCCCGGCGATCGACAGCACCGCCTCGTTCGACGGCGCGCTGACGCCGCCAGAGTTCTGGGCCACGACGCGGATGTAGTAGGTGCCGGGTGGCACCCCGGGCACGACCGTGCCGGGCGCCGACGCCGGCAGCGGCAGCGAGGCGATGGGCACCGCGAAGCCTGGCGTCAGGCCGGCCATGAGCACGTAGTTGCCGACCGCGCCGCCTGACGAGGGCGGGGTCCAGATGAAGGACGCGGTGCTTCCGACGGCAGACGCGACGAGACCGGTCGGCGGTCCAGGCGGAGCCGGCAGTGTCGGCAGGGTGATGGTGATCGCTGCCGATTCCGGCCCGGCGCCCGAGGCGTTCACGGCGACGAGACTGACGACGTAGACCCCGTTCGGCCCGACGGCGCTGAACGCCGTGGTGTTGCCGAGGGGAATCGCCGCCAGCACCGCGCCCCCCGGCGCTGCCCGTGCGACCAGGGTGTAGCTCGACGGCGCCCCGCCCGTCGACGGCGCGGCCCACGTCAGCGTCAGGTTGTTGCCGTCGACCACGGCCTGCAGAGTGGAGGGGGCGCCCGGCAGCGCCGGCTGAGCCGCGGCCGTCGGGACGGCGGTGATGCCAGTGACCGTCGCGACCAGCAAGCCGGACAAGAAGATTGAAGCGAGTCTCGTCATCAGGGGAGGCGTCCTTTCGATCGACCTCACCTGACAGAACGGGAACGCCCGGCAGATGGGCTCACCCGGTGACGCGGCGCCCTGGACCTCCCGTGGGGTGTAGGATGCCTGACCACGATGGATTGCCGACGCCTTCCGGCCGCGCCTGACCACACGGCGACGGACCTGCCGCCCAGGCGCACGCTGCTGCAGGCCGCAGCGGCCACGGCGCTGGCGTGGCTGGCGCCCGTGTCCGTGGGCACGGCCTCGGCGTCCGCGCAGGCCTCGAGAACCGCTCGGCCGGTGGCCGGCGATCACCTGGTGCGCAACGGCGACGACCGCGCGGCGCCGCTGACCCCGGCCGACATCGTCGCCGGCGGCGCGCCTGTCATCGCCTGGCCGGTCACGCCGGCCGATGGCGTCGTCCGCAACGGCTCGCGCCTGAACCGGATCCTGCTCGTGCGCCTGGCGCCGGACGGATTCTCGGCGAAGACCGCCGCCGCCGCCGCGGACGGCATCGTCGCCTACTCGGCGATCTGCACGCACACGGGCTGCGAAGTCGGCACGTTCCTCGCGGCCGAACAGCAGTTGTATTGCGAGTGCCACCAGTCGCGGTTCGACCCGCGCGACCAGGCACGCGTGGTGGACGGTCCGGCGCCGCGCAACCTGCCGGCGCTGCCGCTGCGCATCGAGGACGGGCGCCTGCTCGTGGCAGGTCCGTTCACGACCCGGCCGGGGTTCGAGCAGGGCTGAAGCACGACCCGCGCGGCCGTCGCCGCGCGTCGGAACACGGAGGGCGGGCATGCGCGCGTCGAACGTCGTTCTCGTGATGGCTGGACTGACGGCGCTCTCGCTGAGCGTGGTCGATGCGCGACAGCGTCCCGCGCCGCCGCCTCCTCCGGCGCCGCCGCTGCCGATGCCGGCGATCCTCAAGAGCTATCCGCCGGTGACCGACGAGCGGCTGAAGCGGCCGACCGACGGCGACTGGCTCATGATCCGCCGCACCTACGACGGTTGGGGGTACAGCCCGCTCGAGCAGATCACCGCGGCCAACGTGGCGCGGCTGCAGCCGGTGTGGTCGTTTTCCACCGGCGCCACCAACGGCCACGAGGCGCCGCCGCTCGTGAACGGCGGGGTGATGTTCGTGTCGACCCCCGGCAACCAGGTGATCGCCATCGACGCGAAGCGCGGGACGCTGCTGTGGCGCTACCGGCTGCCCATCCCCGAGGACGCGGTGGTGATGCATCCCACCTCGCGCGGCGTCGCGCTGCACGGCGACAAGGTGTACCTCGCCGCCAACCAGGGCGTGCTGGTGGCTCTCGACGCGCGCACCGGCAAGGAAGTGTGGACCGCCGATGTCGGCGGCAACGACGCCGGCTACTACATGACGCTGGCGCCGCTCATCGCGGAAGGCGTCGTGATGATCGGCGCGTCGGGCGGCGAGTTCGGCATCCGCGGCTTCGTCGCCGCTTTCGATCTCGCCACCGGCAAGCAGGCGTGGAAGACCTACACGGTGCCGGCGCCGGGCGAGCCCGGCAGCGAGACGTGGCCGAAAGGCGACCAGTGGAAGACCGGCGGCGCGCCGGTATGGGTGACCGGCAACTACGACGCCGAGACGGGCATCGCCTACTGGGGCACCGGCAATGGCGGCCCGTGGATGGGCGATCAGCGCCCGGGCGACAACCTCTACACCGCGTCGACGGTCGCGCTCGAGGTGAAGACCGGACGCATCCGCGGCCATTTTCAGTACCACCCGAACGACTCGTGGGACTGGGACGAGGTGTCGCCGCCCATCCTGGTCGACTTCCAGCGCAACGGCCGCACCGTGAAGGGCCTCGTGAACGTGGCCCGCAACGGCTACCTGTGGTTCCTCGAGCGCGGCGCCGGCCCGATCAAGTTCGTGCAGGGGATGCCGTACGTGAAGCACACGGTCTTCCGCGGCCTCGATCCGGTCACCGGCCGGCCCGACGTCGACCCCGAACGCAAGCCCGCCACCGGCAAGAAGGCCGACGACATCTGCCCGTCGCACTGGGGCGGCAAGAACTGGCCGCCGATCGCTTTCAGCCCGAAGACGCGGATGATCTACATCCCCGCCAACGAGAACCTGTGCGACTGGCTCACCGGCGCCGAGGTCGAGTACGAAGCGGGCGAGCGCTTCATCGGCGCGACCAGCGGCATGAAGCTGGCGGCGGGCGCCGATCACGTCGGCGAGGTGCAGGCCTGGAACGTCGACACCGGCAAGCGCGTGTGGACGCACCCGTACCCGACGTCGGCCACGTGGGGCTCGATGCTCGTCACCGGCGGCGGCGTCGTCTTCTCGGGCGGCACCAACGACCGCAAGCTGCATGCCTTCGACGCGGCCACCGGCAAGGTGCTGTGGGAGTTCCCGACCAACTCGGGGATCCTCGCGCCGCCGTCGTCGTTCACGATCGACGGCAAGCAGTACATCGCCATCCAGTCGGGGTGGGGCATCGACTCGCGCGGGATGCAGTCGCGCCTCAACACGATCACCAACGGCGCCTACCCCGAGGTGCCCGAAGGTGGCGCCGTCTGGGTGTTCGCGCTGCCGTAGAGTCCGCGTGATCGGGCGGCGCGCCTTGCCCCGACGCCGCTGATCAGCGAAGGGCGTCGAGGCCCGATCGGCGTCGCACGGCATTGACCAGATTGCCGCGCCGGCCGTGGCGCAGCGCGAAGTACGGCGCGTGCGGATGCACGCCCAGCGCCATGGCCGCGGCCGCCATCGGCCGGAACAGCCAGCCACGCACCGCGCCCAGCGTCGACACGCCGAAGCGGACCGTATTGGCATCGCGCTCGCCGGCGAGGGCGGCGCGCTCGAGCGCGATCTCGCGGAAAGCCGCGTCACGGCGCAGGCGTTCCGCGGCATAGAGGTGTTCCGGCGACGCTGCCGTCGAGTAGCCGGCGCGCATGCTGGCCGGAATCGCCAGCGCCGTCACCCGCGGCAGCACGCGCATCGTCGCGCCGGACCGCCACGCTCGCCACAGCCAGTCCTGCGACGACGTCACGAACGTCTCGCGCGCCGGGCGCCACGGGCCGACGCGCTCGGCGAGGGCGCGGGTCATCACCCAGGCCGACGCGAAGACGAACAGCCGCGGGTCGTAGGCGTCGGTCAGCGGCACGCCGCTCAACCGGCAGGTCCAGCGATCGCCGGCCAGGTCGTCGGCGGAGGCCGGCAGCATCACGAGCAGCGGCGACCACACGAAGCTGGCGCCCGTCTGCTCGAGTCGCGCGATCGCCGCGGCCAGGTGATCGGGGAAATAGAGATCGTCGTGGTTCAAGTACGCGATGTAGCGGCCGCGCGCCTGCCGCAGCCCCTCGTTGTTCGGCGCCGACTGCTCGCCGGCATTGGCCGGCAGGTTCGTGAACGAGATCCTCGAGTCGCCGATCGCGCCGACCATCTCCGCGGTGTCGTCGGTGCAGTGATCCCCGACCACCAGGTGCTCCCAGTCGTCGAGCGTCGAACGTCGGACGCTGTCGATCGCGTGCCGCAGCACCTGGCTGCGGTTGTACGTAGCGGTGATCACCGAGACGAGGGGGCCGTCGCGCATACAATCGCGATCGTGACACACGTGGCGGTGCTGGGCGGCGGCATCATGGGCTGCGCCACTGCGGTACTGCTCGCACGTCGCGGCGTCGACGTGACGCTCTTCGAGGCGGCCGATCGCGTGCTGGCGCGCGCGAGCCGCTGGAACGAAGGCAAGATCCACCTCGGCTACCTCTATGCCGGCGATCGCACGCTGAACACCGCGCGTCGCCTGATGCCGGGCGGGTTGGCGTTCCGCCGCATCACCGAGACGTTGCTCGAGCAATCGATCGCGCCGGCCATCGGCGCCGACGACGAGGTCTATCTCGTGCATCGCGCGTCGGTGGCGAGCGTCAGGGCGACGGCGCAGTATCTGGCCGCGGTGGCGTCGCTCGTGCGCGAGCACGCCGAGGTCGCCGGCAGCGTGGCCCCCGATGCCGGCCGCGCCCCCGCGACGCTCGCGTCGACGGACCTCGCGCGGATCACCGACAGCGCCGACATCGTGGCCGGGTTTCGTGTGGCCGAACGCTCGGTCTCCACGAACTGGATCGCCGATCGGCTCGAAGCCGTCGTGGCCGCGACGCCGCGCCTGCGGCTGCGGCTCGGCGCGCGCGTGGCCGCCGTGACGCCAGCCGCCGATCGCACCGATCGCTTCCACGTCCAGACGGCCGAGGATCGCGACGGCCCGTACGACGCGGTGGTCAACGCGCTGTGGGAGGGCCGGCTCGCCATCGACCGCACGATGGGACTATCTCCGCCGGCCGAATTCTCGCACCGCTATCGCGTTGCGGCGTTCGTGCGGCTCTCGCAGCCGGTCGATGTGCCCAGCGTGGTGATTGGCACCGGGCCGTTCGGCGACGCCAAGCGCTACGGCGAGCGCGACGTCTACCTGTCGTGGTACCCGGCCGGACTGCTCGACGAATCCGACGCGCTGGCGCCGCCGACCGAGCCGCGCGGGAGCGCCGACGTCGACGCGCGCCTGCTGATCGATATCACCACCCAGCTGGGCAGCATCGTGCCGGCGGTCCGGCAGGTGCTCTCGAATACCGACCATGCGTCCATCCGCGGCGGCTGGGTCTATGCGAATGGCCGCGGCTCGCTCTCCCAACCGTGGTCCACGCTGCATCGGCGCGACCGCGTCGGCATCCACCGCGTGGGCCGCTACCTGTCGGTCGACACCGGCAAGTACTCGATCGCGCCGTGGCTGGCGCAGCAGGTCGTCGACCAGCTCGTCTGAGCGCCCCGCCAGGCGTGTGGCAGACTAGATCCATGCGTTCCCGCGTGTTCACGATCGCCATCACCGCCGTCGCCGCCACCGGCCTCGGCCTCGCCGTCCAGGCGCAGAAGCCCGCGCCGGCGCCGACCAAGGTCGTCGTCTACAAGTCTCCGACCTGCGGCTGCTGCAGCAACTGGGTCGCGCACCTGCGCACCGCCGGCTTCCAGGTGGAGGCCCACGACGTGACCGACGCGCGGCTCGCCGCCGTGGCCGCGGAGGCCGGCGTGACCGACAACCTGCGCTCGTGCCACACCGCCAAAGTCGACGGCTACACGGTGGAAGGCCACGTGCCGGCCGCCGACATCCAGAAGATGCTGAAGGAGCGGCCGAAGATCACCGGCATCGCCGCGCCCGGCATGCCGATGGGCTCGCCCGGCATGGAGCAGGGCGGTGCGAAGGATCCGTACGACACGGTCGCGTTCACGAAGGGCGGCGCGACGTCGGTCTACGTGCGTCACCGCTGACGCCGGTCACTCCGCGCGCAACGACCGGGCGGCGTCGATGCGCGACGCCCGCCACGCCGGCAGCGCGCAGGCGACGACGCCGGTCCCCAGCAGCAGCGCCGCCGCGGCCGTGAGCGTGGCCGGATCGGCCGGCCGGACGTCGAAGAGCAGGCTGGTCATCGCCCGCAACACCACGAGCCCGCCGGCGAGGCCGACGACGAGTCCGGCGATCACGGGCTGCAATCCGCTGGCGAACACCATCTGCCGTATCGCCGCGGCCTTCGCGCCCAGGGCGAGACGGATGCCGATCTCCATCCGCCGCTGCGCCACCGTGACGCTGAGCGCCCCGTAGAGGCCGACGGCCGCGAGCAGCAGCGCCGTGGCTGCAAACGCCCCCAGGACCCACGCCACGAACCGCCGCGTGGCGGTCGTCGCAGCCACGACGTCGTCGTAGCTGCCGATGTCGGTGACCGGCTGCGCCGGATCGACGTCGCGCACGACCGCGCGCACCGCCCCGGCCAGCGCCAGCGGATCGCCCGCCGTCTTCACCACCAGCGTCATCAGCGTCTCGGCCCACGCCCACTGGGCCTGCGGCACGTAGACCTGCGGCCCGGCCGGCTTGTCGAGGCCGCGATGGCGGACGTCGCCCACGATGCCGACGATCGTGCGCGGCTGACCGCCCGGTCCGCCGAGGATGACCTGATGCCCGATCGGGTCGTCGCCGGCGAAGAGCGTGTCGGCGGCTTCGCGGTTGACGAGGGCCACGGGCGCCGCGCCGATGCCATCAGTCGCGTCGATGAGCCGCCCCCGCAGCAGCGGCACGCCGAGCGTCGCGAAGTAGTCGCTGGTCACGACGAAGCGATCGGCAGACGGCGCGTCGGCGGGATTCGCGGTCATGCGGCCCACGATGTGGAAGCCGAAGCCGTCGATGTCGCGGCTGAGCGGCAGGACCGTGACCGACGACGCGGACTGCACTCCGGGCAGCGCCCGCACGCGGGTGAGGACGTCGTCGTAGAACGCCACCGCGGTGCGGATCTGCTGCGGTGTCTCGCCTTCGCGGAAGCGCGCGCCGCCCGCCCACAGCTTCATCGTGAGCACCCGTTCGGTCTGCACGCCCGGGGCGACCGCCAGCAGTCTCGAGACGCTGCGCACCAGCACGCCCGAGGCGACCAGGAGTATCGCCGCCATCGCGACGTTGCCGGCGACGATGAACGCACGCGCTTTCCAGATGCCGGTACCGGCAGTGCGTCGTCCGGCGCCGCGGATGGCGTCCGCCGCGTCGTGTCGACCGAGCTGGCGCAGCGGCGCCAGTCCGAAGACGACCCCGCTCGCCAGCGCCAACATCACCGCCACGGCGGCGGCGCGCGCGTCGAGCGAGAGCGCGCCCAGGCGCGGCAGCGCCGCGGGCCCGTAGGTGGCCACCAGCCGCACCGCGGCCCACGCCGGCGCCAGGCCGACCAGCGCGCCCGCACCGGAGAGCAGCACTGCCTCGGTCAGGAGCTGTCGGGCCAGCCGCACCCGCGTCACGCCCAGCGCGGCCCGTATCGCCACCTCGCCTGTCCGCTCGCTGGCGCGCAGGAGCAGCAGGCTCGCGACGTTGGCGCACGCCACCAAGAACAACAGCCCGACGCCGCCGGCCAGGAGCAGCAGGGCCGGACGCACGGGACCGAGGAACAGGTCCGACAGCGTCCGCACCTGGGCGCCGGGATTGGTGTAGTCGCGGGGACTGGCGGCCGCCATCTCGCGGTAGAACCCGCTCAACTCAGCCTGGGCGGATGCGGTGGTGTGGCCGTCGGCCAGCCGGCCGATGACGACCAGGTGCCGGCAGGTGCGGCACGCGAACTCGGCCGCCGGGTCGTAGCCGAGCGGGAACCACAGTGCCGCGTTGCCATAGAGGCGCGCGGCGACGATGTCGTCGAAGTCGCGCGGCATCACGCCGACGACGGTGTAGGGCTGCCCGCCGATGTCGACGACGCGGCCGATGGTGGCCGGATCCGCGCGAAACCGCCGGCGCCACAGGGCGTCGCTCAGGATCGCGACGCGACGAGCGGCCCCGGGCTGATCCTCGGCGGCCGTGAAAGCGCGTCCGAGCGCCGGCGTCACGCCGATCATCGAGAAGTAGTCGGCCGAGACCCGCATCGCGTTCAGCCGCTCCGCGTCCTGCCCGTCTTCCGTGAACGTCGCCGTCGACTGCGTGGCCGCCACCAGATGGCTGACACTGCGTGCGCGCGTCCTGAGATCGAGGAACGAGAGGTAGCCGGTGTTGCCGCCCCGGCCATCGCCACGCGTCTCGCCCACGAACACGAGCCGGTCGGCGTCGCGGTAGTCGAGCGGCGCGAGCAGCACGCCGTCGACGACCGTGAACATCGCGACGCTGGCGCCGATGCCGAGCGCCACCGTGACGACCGCCGTCAGCGTGTGCGCGGGACGGGCGACCATCGCGCGCCAGGCCACGCGCAGATCGCGCCACAGGATGTCGAGATGTTCGCGTGGCGCCACGCGGACCACGTCGGCGGCGGTCGCGAGCCACAGCGCGACGAGCGGGCCGCGACGTCCACGACGCCGGGCCTCGCGCGCCTCGGCCTGGAACGTGGCCTCGGCATCACGGGCGTAGCCGTCGCGGAACTCCGACGGCAGCAGGCGCAGCAGGGCGCGGAAGAGGCGGGGCGCCATCAGATCGTTCCCAGCTTGGCGCGGGCCTGGGCCAGCGTGTCGGCCATGCGCCGCGTCTCGGCCACGGCCACGGCCCGGCCGCGGTCGGTGAGCCGGTAGTAGCGGCGGCGTTCGTCGTCGAGCGCCGGATCCGGCCGCGCGTCCGACTCCGCGATCAGGCCGTCGTCGACGAAGCGGCGAATCACGGTGTAGAGCGTGCCGGCGCGCAGCCTGACGGCGCCGTCGGTGCGGCGGGCCACTTCCTTGATTACCGCGTAGCCGTGCTTCTCGCCGTCGGCGAGCGCCACGAGCACCTGGAACATCGCCGGGGTGAGTGGCAGGAAGGGAGACGGGTCGAATCGCGCCATGGTGGATAGACTATATCGACAATGGATATAGTCGAGAGAGACGCGACACGGCCCCTGAAAGTTCCCAGGGATGAGCCGCGGGGCGATGCCCGCCGGCGCCGGGAGCGCGTTTCCTCGCACCGGCGCGTGAAGCTCTGAGCGCCCAATTCAACCGCGCTGCGATCGCACCGCCCAGCGCAGCTTCGCAGAAGCCGCCCGCCGGTCCGCGAACGTCTCGTCCTTCTGCGCGCGGATGGCCTCGCGCGCGATCGACGAATAGAGGCCGGACCGGTGCCCTGCCTGAAACGCCTTCTTCACCCGGCGATCCTCGCCTGAGTGGAACGTGAGGATCGCGACGCGGCCGCCCGGCGCAAGGCATAGAGGCAGCGCGTCGAGCAGGCGATCGAGCGCCGTCAGCTCGTCGTTCACGGCGATCCGCAGCGCCTGCATCGTGCGGCGCACCGACAGCTTCACCGCGGCCTTCGTGATTCCGGCGTAGGCCCCCGTCAGGCCCGTTCGCACGCTCCGTTCGAGCGCGTGGGTGGTGGTCACGCGGCCGTCTTTCAGGAGCCGCGCGACGAGAACGGCGTGCGGTTCATCCGCGTTCGCCTCGAGCAGCGCCGCCAGCGTGTCGACGTCGAGCCGATCGATGAGTGCGGCGGCCGTCTCGGCGCCGCTGCCCTGGTCCATCCGCAGATCGAGCGGCCCGACTCCCTTGTAGTGGAAGCCGCGCGACGGATCGTCGAGTTGCATCGCCGAGACGCCGAGGTCGACGAGCACCAGGTCCGCGCGGCTGCCTCCAGCGTCGGTCAGCACTGACGGCAAGTCTGCGAACGACGCGTGGCGGCTCACGAAGACGTCGGATTCGAAGCCAGCCTCGCGGAGACGTGCCGACGTGCGTGCCAGCTCGCGGCGATCGAGATCCAGGCCGATGAGGCGCCCGCGTGGTGCGATGTGCGCGAGCAGCGCGTGGGCGTGGCCGCCGCCGCCGAGCGTCGCGTCCAGGACGTGATCGCCCGCGCGCGGCGCGAGCACCCGCAGCACCTCATGCAGCAGTAGAGGGCGGTGAGAGCTGCGTGAGAGCACGGCTGCCAGCACGTCGCCGCGGATCGGGGAGGCGCCGGAGCGTGCGCGCGGGAACCGCTGGCGCCGATTGCGATGCTGCGGCGGGGGCACGTGGAGGCATCGTAGCCGAGCCCGGCAGGGCTACGAGCCGGCCCGACTACGGGCGGCAGGTCGTTGCCTACAGTGTGTAGGTTCGCACCGCCGCTGTGTCGCAATACAACTCGGCATTGCGCGCGAGATACCGGTACGGCCCGTCGCCCGGCCACACAGCCGTGGCACTTGAGTTGCACCGTCGCTCGATGGCGCCGTGTTTCCCCGCCAGCGGCCGTCTGCAGCATGCCCGCCCAGTCACGACGTCTCATCGAAGTTGAACACGACGATCCGTGGGGGTTCGGCGCGCCGGAGGGCACGTCGGTCGACAAGCGCACCGACCCGCACGGCGTGGGGCGCGGCCGCGTGGCCCCGGTGCGTCGCGAGACGCCGCGTCCGGCCAGCGAGGCTCCGCGTCCGGTCGATGCCGGCGCGATCGTCCTGACGCCAGGTGGGAGGGCCACACGCAGCGCCGCGCACGAACCCGCCGGCGATGCGCGCCTGCAGCTCGACGTCCCCAACGAGGCGTCTCCCGACTACGTCCTTCCGAGACGCCGCCGTCCGCCGCGTCGCGGGACGCGACCGATGACGGTCGTGCTGGCTCTCGGCCTGGTGGTGCTGGCCGGAGTCGGTGCCTACCTGTGGTTCGTGCGTGACCGGCCCGTCCAGGCGGTCATCCCGGTGCAGCAGGGCACGTTCGTGTTGTCGTCGCAGCCGGCCGGCGCCGACGTGCTGCTCGACGGCAGTCCAGCCGGACGAACACCGCTCGCACTGACGCTCGCGCCCGGCGACCACATCGTGACCGTCACCACCGGCGGCGGTGTCACCCGGCAGATCACGGCCCGCGTGCCGGCGGGCGAGTCCGCATCCCAACACCTGGTGCTCGACGCGCCACAGCCGCCCGCCGCCGCCACACGGAAGCGTGGCCGCGACCCGGCCGCACCCGTGCGTGCCGACGGAGGCGCCGCGGTCCCCGGCGGAGCGCCGGTGGCGGCCGGGTCGTCCGGGTTCGTCACCTTCGACGTGCCCTTCTCGGCGCAGGTGTTCGAGGGAGGCAAGCTGCTGGGGTCCACTGCCAGCCGACTGCGCGTGGCTCCCGGAACGCACACCTTCACACTCGTCAGCCCTGAGCTCGGCTTCGACGCCCAGGAAACGGTGGTCGTGTCGGCCGGCCAGCCGACGCGACACGTCGTCGAGCAGCACAGCGCCCCCCTCAGCGTGAACGCGCGGCCGTGGGCCGAGGTCTTCATCTCGGGTCGAAGCTTCGGCGAGACGCCGCTGGCGAACATCTCGCTGCCGATCGGCACCTACCAGGTGACACTGCGACACCCGACGCTGGGCGAACGCGAAGTCGCGGTGACCGTGAGATACGGCACCGCCAATCGCCTGGCCGTCGACATGCGCAGGTGAGGCGATGCGGTCGCTGCCCTGGACGCTGGCCGTCGCCGCGACGATCGTCGTCATGACGGGCACGCCGTCGCCGGCGGAGGCGCAAGGCACGCTCGAAGCGGCCACCGACCTGTACGCGTCCGCTGCCTACGACGACGCCCTCGCCATGCTCGACCGCCTGCCCGTCGACGGGCTCGACGTGACGACGCGCGTGACCATCGATCACTACCGCATGCTCTGCCTGCTGGCGCTCGGTCGTACCGACGACGCCGAACGGGCCATCGCGCGCCTGCTGGAGCTGCATCCTGCCTACACCCTCGGCGAAGACGACGCGTCGCCGCGAGTAGTGAAGGTGTTCCTCGAGGTGCGCGGCCGCGTCCTGCCCGAGATGATCCGCCGCCGCTTCGATGCCGCGCAGGCGCTGCAGGTCAAAGGCGACCACGCCGGCGCGGTCACGGCGTTCGCCGTGGTTCGGGCGTTGCTCGCCGATGCCGGTATGGCCGGCTCCGAAGGAGCGCTTTCCGAGCTGGCACAGCAGGCAGCGCGTGGTGAAGCGTCCAGCCGCGAGGCGCTGGAAGCCGGCGAGAGGCGGGCCGCCCTGGATGCGGCGGTGGCCGCCGCCGCCCGCGACGACCTGGCCCGCGCCGCGGCCTCGCCGCCCGCAGAACCCGTGCCGCCGCCCACCGCCGCCGCTCCGCCCACACCAGCGCCGCCACCCGTGCCGGCCGATGGCATCTACACCGCCAACGACCGCGGCGTGGTGGCGCCGGTCGCCCTCCGCCAGGAGGTGCGCCGCTGGTTCGGGCCGATGACGCCGCCCACGGCGGGCACGCCGCTGGGTCAGGTGCAGTTCGTCATCGACGAAACCGGCGCTGTCACCGATCTGGGCGTCGTCGCATCGGTCAGCGCGTTCTACGACGCGGTCGTCATCGAGTCGGTGAGGACCTGGCGGTATCAACCGGCCACCAGGGACGGCGTACCGGTGAAGTTCCGGCGCGTCATCAGCCTCGTCAGCCGCTGACGGCCGGCCCCGCGCTCGACGACGCCGCCTCACCGGGCAGGTGACGCGGTGGCTGGCCCGGCCGTAGAATCCGCGTCATGTGGCTCCACACCTTCGCTCACGTCCGTCGAGGCGTCGTGTCGATACCCACGCTCGCGCTGCTCGCGGCGTGTTCCGGCCCGGCGCCTGCGCCCGCCACACCCGCACCCGCGACGACCCCACCGGCTGCCGCGCCGGCGGCACCCGCCGCGAGTGACGCGGGGTTCGGCCGCCATCACCATCCGATTGCCACCGCCAGCGCCGACGCGCAGCAGGCGTTCGACCGCGGTTTCGACTTCGTCTTCGGCTTCAACCACGAGGAAGCCGCGGCGTCGTTCGCGAAGGCCGCACAGCTCGACCCGAAGGCGGCGATGCCGCAGTGGGGCATCGCGTGGGCGATCGGGCCCAACTACAACCTCGACATCGACGACGCCCGCTCCAAGCAGGCCTACGACGCGATGCAGAAGGCGGTCGAGCTGTCGAAGGGCGGCCCGCCGGCGGAGCGCGCCTACATCGAGGCGATGGCGATTCGCTTCTCGCCCGACCCGAAGGCCGACCGCCCGGCGCTGGCGCGCCGCTATGCCGATCGCATGGCCGCGATGGTGAAGCAGTACCCCGACGATCTCGACGCCGCCACGCTCTATGCCGAGAGCCTGATGAACCTGAGGGCGTGGAAGCTGTGGTCGCTCGACGGCACGCCCGCCGATCGCACGGAGGAGATCGTCCGCGTGCTCGAATCGGTGCTGGCGCGCGATCCGGATCATCTGGGCGCGAACCACTACTACATCCACACCGTGGAGGCATCGCCGAACCCGGCGCGCGCACTGGCCAGCGCCGGACGCCTCGCCACGCTCGCGCCGGCCGCCGGTCATCTGGTCCACATGCCGGCCCACATCTACGCGCGCACCGGCGATCACGACGGCGCCGCACGCGCCAACCTCGGCGGCGCCGAGGCCGATCGCGCGTTCCTGAAGGACAAGCCGGCCGACAACTTCTACGGCATGGCCTACTACTCGCACAACCTCCACTTCCTCGCCGACTCCGAGATGATGCAGGGCCGGATGTCGAAGGCGAAGGAAGCGGGCGCGGCGCTGGTCGAGCGGCTCGCACCGCACACCGCGATGATGCCGATGGTGGAGTCGATGATCACCATCGACACTTCGGTGCTGCTTCGCTTCGCCCAGCACGACGCGATACTCGCGCTCGCGGCCCCGGCCAAGGATCACCCGGTGCAGACGGCGTGGTGGCACTTCGCGCGCGGCGTGGCGCTGGCGCGCACCGGCAAGGCCGACGAGGCGACGGTGGAGCGCAAGGCCCTGGCAGCAGCGATGCCAGCGGTGCCCGATCAGGCGCTCTTCGGCGGCACGGGACTCGAGAGCGCGAAGACCATCCTCGCGCTCGCCGGCGTCGTGCTCGACGCGCGCATCGCCTGGGCGCGCGGCGCGAAGGCCGAGTCGGTGGCGCTGTGGAAGCGCGCCGTGACCCTGGCCGACGCCGTGCCCTACGACGAGCCGCCGGTATGGTACTACCCGGTACGCGAGTCGCTGGGGGCGGCGCTGCTGCTCTCGGGCGACGCGCCGGCGGCGGAAGCCGTGTTCCGCGCCGACCTGGTCAGGTCCCCGCGCAATGCGCGGTCGCTCTTCGGCCTGCACGAGAGCCTCGTCAAGCAGGGGAAGTCAGCCGACGCCGCCTGGGTGAAGCGGCAGTTCGACGAGGCCTGGGCACGGGCCGAGATGCCGCTGACGATCGACGCGCTGTGAGGCGCGTTCGGCGCGTGCAGGGGACGGGCGCCTGACGAAATCGTCAGGTGCCCACGCCCAGCGCGACGTCGCGCGAAACCCCGGGCAATCGGCCGCGCCGACTCGACTGGGAGGTCGCGCCCGGCGGCGTATAGTGGCAGAAACTCCGTTCCCCGGAGAAGGACGCTATGCGCTCGACACTCGCCGCTCTCTGCGCCGTGCTCACCCTGACCGGCAGCGTGCACGCCCAGTCGCTGGGCACCGTGGCTGCCGACGAAGCGGCGCGCCGCAAGACCATCCAGACGCCAGCGCGCGTCATCACCGGCGACGACATCAAGCCCGCCGACCCGGTCAGCAATCCCACCGAGGTGCCGCCGTTCCCGAGCGACGTGGCGGGCGCGGATGACCCCGCCGCACCGCGCGTGCAGGTGAAGCCCGCCGTGTTGCAGAGCGGCAGCGTCCCGGTCATTCCGGTGATGGCCGTCTCAGGCGGCGAGGTGGCCCTCGAGGTCGACGTGTCGCGGGAAGGCGCCGTCAGCGCAGTCAAGCCGCTGCGAGCCACGCCACCCTTCACCGACGCCGTGGCGGCGGCCGTGCGCTACTGGCGCTTCTCGCCGGCCGAGGACGCGCTGCGGCCTCCGCCTGGCGAGTCGATCGATCCCAAGACCGTCCGGCCGATGGCCTCGAAGGTGCTGGTGCTGGCGCTCTATCGTCCCCCCGCGATCTACGAGGGCACCCTGGGCGAGCCGCCGAAGAACGTAGGCACGCCGTCCGAGGGCGTGGCCGTGCCCACCAGCCCGGCCACGATGCCGGGTTATCCGCCGAACGCGTTGTTCAACGGCGTCGTGCTGCTCGAACTGGGCGTCACCGCCGAGGGCGACGTGAAAGGCGCCAAGGTGCTTCGCAGCGCTCCGCCCTTCGACCAGCTCGCGCTCGAAGCCACCACCTCGCTGGGCTTCCGTCCGCCGCGAGTGCACGGCCGCAGCGCCGCGGCGAACGTCTACGTCGCCGTGGCGTTCCGCCAGCCGATCACACCGTAGCGCCCCTCAGCGGGTGGGCAGCGGCTTGCGCGGCAGCTTCTCGGGCCAGTTGGCCGCCTGCCACGCGAACACCGACGCCACCACGCCCTGCTGTTCGACCTCTGCCTTCTGCACGCGGTCGAAGGTGTCCATGTTCGAGTGGTGCGAGCGCGAGTTGTACTCGAGCCGCTCCTGGATGAACTGGAACCCTGGCAGCCCGGCGTTGTCGAACGACGAGTGATCGGTGGCGGCCACGCTGCGCGGGCTCGCCATCTTCCAGCCGAGGTCCTTCAGCGGCTCGCCCCACTTCTCGAGCACCGGCAGCGCGCCCTTGTTCGACTGGCCCCACACGCCGCGGATGCGGCCGGTGCCGTTGTCGAGATTGAAGTAGGCGGCGACGTTGGCGTGCTCGCCCTTGGGCTTGCCGGTGGCGGCGTCCCAGAAGTGCGCCGCGACGTAGGCGCGCGAGCCCAGCAGCCCCTGTTCTTCGCCGCCCCACAGCGCGACGCGGATCGTGCGGCGCGGGCGCAGCTTCAGCGCCTGGATCACGCGCACCGCCTCCATCATCGCGGCGCTGCCGGTGGCGTTGTCGGTGGCGCCGGTGGCGTAGGGCACGCCGTCCATGTGCGCGCCCATGATCACGACCTCGTTGGCGAGGTCGGTTCCCGGAATCTCGGCGATGGTGTTGATGCCGTTCGGCTGCGCGCCTTCCGGATGGAACGTCGTCTGGATCGTGACGTCCATCGACACCGGCACCTTGCGATCGAGGAGCCGCACGAGGCGGTTGTAGTGTTCCACCGAGAGCGTCGCCGACGGCACCTGGGCCGGCACCTTCGGATCGCGGCTGCCGCCGCTGGTCGGGAAGATGGTGCCGCCATCGGTCATCTGCGTGCGCCACGTGAGATCGCTGCCGCCGGCGGCGGTGTCGTTGTCGCTGCCGCGCTCGAGCAGCACCCCCACGCCTTCCTTCACGAGGAACGCCTGGATGTCGGCGGCGAGCTTCTGGCGTGCTGCCGCGGCGGCGGCTGCGGCGGGTGACGGCTCGGGCGTGGGCGACGGCTCCACCGGCGTCGCCGCCTCGGTCCACCACGGGCCGTCGTCCATGCGCAGGATCACCGGCCCTTCCAGCATGCGCACGGCGCGTGCGGGCTGCATGATCACGATCTTCCCGCGCAGCGTGCCGGCGTACTTCGCGAAGTCGGCCTCGGTCGCGATCTGCACGCGCACCACGTCGCTCGAGATCGTGCCGGCGGTGGAGGGTGAGTAGTTGCGCGGCGCGCCGATGAGCACCGCGGGCGTTGGTGCCGTCATCACGGCGGAGAAGCGCTGGATGGTCCAGCCTTGACCGAACGCCCACCGTTCCTGGTGCACGTTCGACAGCCCCCAGGCCGTGAACTGCTTCATTGCCCACTCGCTCGCCTGCGCGAATGCCGGCGTGCCGGTGGACCGCGGTCCGTAGACCTCCGACAGCCACCACACGTGGTCGAAGGCCTGCGAGCGGGTCGAGGCCTCGTCGCGGACGCGCGCGATGGTGGCCGGATCGAGCGGGCCCGCGGTCTGCGCCGCGAGCGTGAGCGTGGAGATCAGGGCGCCGAGCGCCGGAAGGGTGAGCTTGCGCAGCATGCGCGAGATCTTAACAGCGGGGCTGGCGCAACCGATGTGATTGCGGCATTGGTGTCACGGTACCCATGCATCGTCGCGGCATGGTGTCGCGGCCGCTGCACTGGGGGGATAGAGTTGGACGATCGGTCCCGGTGAGGAGACGTTCGATGACGAGACGTACGACAGTGTCGATGGCTGCGGCCATCGCCATCATTGCGGCGGCGGCCGCGTATAGCCAGATTCCGGGTGGCGGACCCGAATCGGGCATGAACACCCGCCCGCCCAACGGACAGGGCCAGAAGCCGGCATTCGACGGCCAGACCCGCGTCGCCGAGCAGAAGCTCAGCCAGGCGTTCACGGTTGTCACCGTCGCCGAAGGGCTGCAGAACCCGTGGAGTCTGGCCTTCCTGCCCGGCGGCAAGATGCTGGTCACCGAGCGTCCCGGCCGCCTGCGCGTGCTCGCCGCCGCCGGCACGTTGTCGGCGCCGGTCGCCGGACTGCCCGCCGTCGACGCCCGCGGTCAGGGCGGGTTGCTCGACGTCGTGCTCGACCCGGCGTTCGCGAAGAACCGCACGATCTACTGGAGCTACGCCGAGCCGGCGGGCCAGCCGAACGTGAACAACACCGCCGTGGCCAAGGGGACGTTCGTCGACGACGCCGCGGCGCCGCGGGTCGAGGGCGTGCAGGTGATCTACCACCAGCGGCCGTCGCTCGCGTCGCCGCTGCACTTCGGCGGCCGCCTGATCTTCGGCCGCGACGGCACGCTGTTCGTCACTCAGGGCGATCGGTCGATCACCGAGGGCCGCATGCAGGCGCAGAAGCTCGAGAGCGGCCTGGGCAAGATCGTCCGCATCAACACCGACGGCTCGATCCCGAAGGACAACCCGTTCGTGGGCAAGGAGGGCGTGCGGCCCGAGATCTGGTCGTTCGGCCACCGCAACGTCCAGAGCGCCACGCTGCATCCCACGACAGGCGAGTTGTGGGAAGTGGAACACGGCACCCGCGGCGGCGACGAGCTGAACATCGCTCGCAAGGGCAAGGACTACGGCTGGCCCACCATCGCCTACGGCATCGAGTACCAGGGGGGCGCCATCACCGGCGGCATCCAGCAGCAGGGCGGGATGGAACAGCCGCTGTACTATTGGGACCCCGTGATCGCGCCGAGCGGCATGCTCTTCTACACCGGCACGCTGTTCCCGGCGTGGAAGGACAGCCTGTTCATCGGCGGTCTCGGCAGCACCAACCTCGTGCGTCTCACCGTCAAGGGCGAGAAGGTCGTGGGCGAGGAACGTCTGCTGCAGGACCTGCAGCCGCAGCGTGAGCGCATCCGCGACGTCAGGCAGGGGCCGGACGGCGCCATCTACGTCGTGACCGACTCGCCCAAGGGCCGCGTGCTCAAGCTCGTGCCCAAGGCCTAGCGCCCGCAGGAACTCGGAGCAACGTCATGAAGGCAGTGGTGGTGGCACCGGGCGAGGGGCGGTTCATCGCCGTCGGGTCCGGCGGTACTGGCGTGATGGTCAAGGTGTCGGCCGGTGACACTGATGGCCTATGCACGGTCTGGGAAGGACGAGTGCCGCCGGGAACGGTGGGCGCCGGGCCACACTATCACCGCGAGCGAGACGAGTTCTTCTATGTCCTGTCAGGCGAGCTGGTGCTGCGCATCGGCGACGAGAGACATCCCGCACGAGCCGGCACCTTTGCCTTCGTCCCGCGAAACACCATCCATGGCTTTCACAATGCGAGCACCGAGAGCGCGAGCCTCCTGGTCATGCATCATCCCGCCGGCTTCGAGCAGTTTCTGGAGGAGATGCAGGAGCTGGCGGCGCGGCACGGCACCAACGAGGAGCGGCGCGCCTTGGCGGCTCGCTTCGATATGATCCCCGTACCGGCGTCTGCGGAGACCTAGCGTCAGTCAGCGGAGGCCGTGATCCAAACGCGCCTGGCAGCAGAGCCAGACTTGCACCAGGGCCTGCCAGCGTCCCAAACACTCAGGAGATTCCACATGTCACTGCCGTGGGCCCGCGTGGCCCCTTCGTTCGTTCTCTGCTCGGCGATCGCTGCCGGCGTCGCGTCCGCCCAGCCCGCGCCCGCAGGCCCGCAGCCCTACGCGGTCGGCAACCCGGTGGGCATGCCCACCACCGCCACCGCGGGCAGCACGTTCGCACCGGTGTCGGCGAACGTGAAGATGTTCGGCGCGCTGTACTCGGCCGAAAGCTGCTCCTACGACCCGGTCCGCAACCTGATCGTGGCGCCGAGCCGCGGTGTCGCCCAGAACGTCCAGACCAACAACGCCTGGGTCTCGTTCATCAACCACGACGGCTCGGTGCACACGCCGCGCTGGATCGGCTGGCAGAATCCTGGCCCGCAGCGTGACACCAGCCAGCCGCCGCTCGTGCTCAACGAGCCGCTCGGCAGCGACATCGAGGGCGGCATCCTCTACCTCGCCGATCGCGATGGCGGCACCAACCCGCAGGATCCGTCGGTGTCGGTGATCCGCAAGTTCGACATGAAGACCGGCGCCCCCGCAGGCGAGATGAAGACGCCCGGCTCCACCGGCTTCAACGACATCGAGGTCGCGGCCGACGGCACCATCTACGCCACGCAGACCGGCGGCGGCGAAGGCGGCTTCGGACAGCTGTGGAAGGTCACGAAGGACGGCACGTCGACGCTGTGGATGCAGGGCGCGCCGCTGCGTCAGCCCAACGGCATCGCCATCGACCCGAAGGGCAACGTCGTGGTCGTGATGATCGGCAACAACGAGGTGCTGACCTTCTCGCCCGACGGCAAGCTGCTCACCACCGAGACCGCGGTGCAGCCCGGCAACGACGGCCTGGTCATCATGGCCGACGGCACCAAGTACGTCAGCAGCGTGATGCAGGGCGGCGTGTCGCGGATCCGGCCCGGCCAGAAGGCCGAGCTGATCGCGCAGAACATCCCGAGCGCGGCGTCGATGTGCTACGACGCGGCCGCCAATCAGCTGGTCATCCCGATGAACGCCAACAACGGGCTGGCGTTCGTGCCCCTCGGCAAGTAGATCGCGCTGCCGCGGATCGTCGGCGTGCGGTTCAGAAGATGACCTTCACCGCGAGCTGGACGATCCGCGGGTCGAGTGCCGAGGTGATGGTGCCGAAGCTCGCGGCGCCGAGCTGAGCGGCCGGCGCGTTGAAGTTGGCGGTGTTGAGCAGGTTGAACGCCTCGACCCGCAGCTCCAGCAGGCGCGAGCCGCCGAACGGCACCAGGCGCGACAACGCCACGTCGACGTTGCGATACGTCGGACCGCGCACCGGATTGCGCGACGCCGTCCCGATCGAGAACTGGTTGGCGGTGGCGAACGCCGCGGTGTTGAACCAGCGCGCCGGCGACTGCTCGTCCGCGGGCAGCTCGGGATCGCCGACCAGGTTCGGGCGCTGCGTCGTGAAGCCGGCGTAGCCGAGCGAGTTCGCCTGCGTCACCGCGACCGGCACGCCCGATTGCAGCGACACCACCGTGGCGACGCTCCAGTCGTTGACGAGCGCGCCGAGGATGCCGCCCGGCTGGAACGCGCGGCCGTGGCCGACCGGCACGTCCCACACGATCGACGACGCGAAATAGTGCGGGATGTCGCCGGTGGAGTAGTCGTAGTCTCGAGCCAGGTTGCTGCTGTCGGCGACCGCGGCGTTGGTGAGCGGCCCGGTCAGGATCGACGCGTCGAACACCGACGACGCCGTGTCCTTCAGCCGCGACCGCGTGTACGCCGCCGTGTAGGTGAGACCCTTCGACAGGCGCTGGCGGATGCTGAGCGCCACGCCCTGGTAGTTGCTGACGCCGACATTGTTCCGGTAGAAGCTCACCGCCGTGTACTGGGGGTAGGGCTTCAGGAGCTGCGCCACCGTGATCGTCGGGTCGCCGATCGACGACGACCGCGGCACGATGCCGAAGTAGGGATTCGGCACTCGGGTGAGGAGCTGCGCGCCGAGCTGCAGCTGTTCCTGACTGAGCTGGTTGACGTTGCTGTCGGGGATGCCGACGTGCGTGATCTTCGAGCCGATGTACGACAGCTCGATGGCGGTGTTGGCGCCGATCTCCCGCTGCAGCGACGCGTTCCACTGCTGCGCATAGCCCGAACCCAGCGTGTCGTCCACGGTGAAGACGCCCTGGCCGAGACCGGCGGTGGCCGACGGCGTCACCGGCGCGACGTTCGGGCCGCGCGACAGCACGAACGCCGGCGCGATGTTGTCCAGCGTGCGCTGCGTGACCTCCTGCAGGAAGGGAAACGTCGGCGTCGTGAACGGCGTGGTGATGCCGGCCATCTCGATCCACACCATCCCGTAGCCGGCGCTGGCCACGGTCTTGTCGGTGATGCGGTAGACAGCGCCGAGGCGCGGGCCGAAGTTGGTCTTCTGCAGCGGCCGCACCGGCTTCGTGCCCGGGTAGTCGAGCTGCCGGGTCTGCAGGTTGAACACCGCCGTCTGGCCGTTCTTCTCGGTGGACGGGAAGTTCAGCGTGTAGCGGAGGCCGGGATTGATGGTGAGGCGGTCGGACACGCGCCAGTCGTCCTGGATGAAGTACTCCTGGAACCGGGCCCGCTCCTGGATCTCGTTCGACTGGAAGTCGATGGCGAAGGTCTGCACCTGGCCGAGCAGGAAGCTGGCAAAGCCATTGCCGGTGCCGGTGACGCCGGGCAGGTCGCTGCCCACGGTACCAAAGGTGAACGACCCGGTCGGCCGCGGCGGCTGGATCACGTCGAGCCGTTCCCAGCGCCAGTCGAAGCCCGCCTTCACGGTGTGCCGTCCCTTGAGCCAGGTCAGCGAGTCGCTGACCTGGGTGACGCCGGTGCTGAAGTTCGACGCCGCGCTCATCGGTGAGCCGAGCTGCTGGTAGCCGTTCACCACGAACGTGGGAATGGTGTTGGGGAAGTAGCTGCTGGTCGGGATGCCCGGGATGTTCAGCGTGGCGCCCGCCAGCCCCGTCAGCCGCGCCGCTTCACGCTCGACGCGGCGGCGGGTCTCGCCAATCCGCAGCTCGTTCAGCAGCGTGCTCGAGAACGTGTGCCGGTAGTTCGAGGCGAACGACCACGAGCGGGTCGACTGCGGCCCGACCGCGACGCTGCCGGCCGGAATGGTGCCGCCGCCGTCGGGGAGCGCGGTGACCGGCTCGGAGCGATCGCGGAAGTGCGTCAGCCGCGCGAACACCTGATCGCCGGCCCCGAACTTGTGATCGATGCGGATGTCGCCCTGGTCCTGGTCGACGACCTCGTCGCCGGTGCGGGTGTAGTTGTTCGCCGTCCCCGCCGACGTCGGCGCCGGGTAGCGCTCAAGCAACGCCAGCGCCACGGGGTCCATCGCGCTGCGCGGAATGCTGTTGCCGGCAAAGGGCGAGCGCGTCGAGCCGGCGGTCGTGGACGGATCGTAGATGACCGGCACGCGGCCGGCGATGGCCTCGGTGAAGATGCCCTGGCGCTGCAGCGCCGTGGGCACCGTCGAAGTGACCGTGCGCGCGATGCGCTGGCGCTGCCCCTGGTAGTCGACGAAGAAGAAGGTGCGGTCGCGCGCCACCGGGCCGCCGAGCATGCCGCCGAACTGGTTGCGCCGGTACTCCGGCGTCGACAGGTTCGCCGTCTGGAAGTAGTTCCTGGCGTTCAGCCCCTCGTGGCGGAAGAACTCCCATCCGGCGCCCTGGAAGCGGTTGCTCCCTGCCTTGGTCGTGAGGTTGACGACGCCGCCGTTGAAGCGGCCGAACTCCGCCGCCGGGCTGTTGCTTTCGATCTTGAATTCCTGGATGGCGTCGACGATCGGGTAGTAGGCCACCTGGCCCGGCTCCGGCTGCAGCACCGAGATGCCATCGAAAAGGTACTCGTTGGTGCGCGGCCGCCCGCCGTTGATGCGCGGCAGGACCGAGTTGGGCGGCAGCGCCACGCCAGGCGCGATGCCGGCGAGCAGGATGAAGAGGCGGCCGTTCAAGGGCAGTTGCACGACCTGTTCGTGCTCCACCACCGTGCCCAGGCTCGCCGTCGTGGCCCGGATCACCGGGGCGTCGGCGACCACGGTGACCTGCTCCTGCACGTCACCGACGATCAGGTCGATGTCGATGCGCGCCTTCTCACCGGTCGAGAGACGGACGCCTTCGCGCCGCACCGCCTTGAACCCCGCCAGGGCCACGTCGAGTCGATAGTCGCCCGGCGCGAGGCTCGGCACCACGTACAGGCCGTCGCCGGTGGACACGACGACGCGCTGCAGGTTGGTGCCCGTATCGGTGACGGTGATGGTTGCCCCGGGGATCGCGTCGCCGGCCGGGTCGCGTACGAGACCCGTGAGTTCAGCGGCGGCCGTCTGGGCATGAACGGGGGACAGTCCGGCTCCGACCACCAATCCGGCAGCGAGGCACCACGAGCGCAATTGAGCGAGAGGCATGGAAGAGGAGCATGCTAGACCGAATCGAACATAAAACAAAGTCGACTCTAATCGGTCTAAGTCGAATTCAAGAGTAGCGGCGCCGGCGCGCCTCACAAGGCGGATCAGCGCGCCGGCCAGGGGTCGGCGAAGCGCGGGTCGTGCAGGAGCGCCGTATCGGTCAGCGACTCGAGAAACGCCTTCAGGTCGGCGCGCTGGCCCGGCGTCAGCTGGAAGCCGCGCACGCCGTCGTCCTTGTTCGGGTTGTCGTGGCCCACGCCGCGGTCGGGTCCGGCGGCGATGCTGCGGCCGCCGGCCGAGTAGTGGTCGATGACGCCATCGAGCGTGGCGATGCTGCCGTCGTGCATGTACGGCGCGGTCACCGCGATGTTGCGCAGCGACGGCGCCTTGAAGCGGCCCACGTCGGCGGCGCGGCCGGTCAGCGCATGCACGCCGGTGTCGCGCGCGGGATACGACACGGCGCCGGGCAGATTGTAGAGGCCGGTGTTGTGGAACGACGGCAACCGCGACGGCCGGGCCGTCCCCATCGGTGGCGCGGCGCCCATCGCGTCCGAGAAGTGGACGCCGCCATGGCAGGTGAAGCACGAGAGCGGACGGGAGTGGAACAGCATCTCACCGCGCTTTGCGGCGTCGGAAATCGCCGTCTCGTCACGCTCGAAGTGATAGCGATCGTAGGGCGATCGCATCGACACGATCGATCGTTCGAACGCCGCCAGCGCCCGGGTCACGTGCGACGACGTCAGCCGCGGTGCGTCCGGAAACGCCGCCGGAACCAGGCGCGCGTAGGTCGCGTCGCCGGTGAGCCGATCGAGCCAGCGGTCGTCGCCCGCCGTGAGCCCGAGCTCCACCGGTGCGGTGCCGTACATCGGCACGAGCGCCTGCGCTTCGAGCGTGGTGAGCGTCGGGTGCGCCCACGTCAGGGTCTCGGCATAGGCGACGTTCACCAGGCTCATCGCGTTGCGCGCGTGGACCTGGCCCGTCGATCCGATACCCTGCGGGCGGCCGTCCGTGAAGGCGCGCGATTGCTGGTGACAGGTGGCGCACGACTGCGTGCCGTTCGCCGACATCCGCGTGTCGTAGAAGAGATGCCGGCCCAGGTCGACGACCTCGGGCGACATCGGGGCGTCGGACGGCACGTTCGGCGCCCGCACGCCAGCCGGCAGATCCCACACCCACGCCGGCGCGGCCGACGACACCACGCCCGCGCCCAGCCCGCAGGCCAGCGCGAACGCCGACGCCGTGGCCAGCGCCCGCATCGCCATCACTTCGGGACGCGCACGACCTCGAGCCGGTTCAGCAGTCGCACCGACCGCGCGCCGCGCGTGTCGCGCGGAGCCACGAGCCGCCAGGGCCCCTGGTACGAGAACAGCGGCTTGCCGTCGACGGTGTCGGCGATGATGACGTCGTTCGGCACGAAGCCGTTGTCGACTTCAGCCATCGAGTAGACGGCGCGGTAGCCGTCGGCGGCGTGCGCCACGACGTAGCTCGCGACGGCGTCGCCGCGCAGCGCCGGGCCGACGGGAGCCCCGGCGCGCTGCAGCACCTCGCCCACGAGGACGCCCTCGTAGGTCACGGTGCGCCCCTCGTCCTGCACCTGGACCTTGGTGCGCGGCATCGCCTTGAGGTCGGCCGGCGAGAGCGTCAGCGGCGTCTTCACCGCGCCGCCGATCGCCAGCGACGTGGGCGCGGCCACGTCGGGCACCGCGGGCTTCTGCGTGGCGCCCTGGCCGGCCTGCGCGATGATGGCACCGCCCAGCAGGGCGGCGAGCGCGAGCGTCGTGACGAATGGACGTCGGGTCATGTCCGGTGCTTCCGAGGAACTCAGAGGCCGATGCGGGTCTTGACGAAGAACGTGCGCCCCGGCTGGGGCAGGCCCCAGGCCAGAGCATAGTCGTCATCGAGCAGGTTGCGGCCCCCCACCATGACCTCCACGCCGCCCGGGAACTGGTACGACGCCGACAGGTTCAGCAGCGTGTAAGCGCCGGTGCGGAGATAGGGGAACGACCCCGCCGGCACCGGATTGATGTCGCTCCAGCGGTCGCCGGCCAGGTCCAGGCTCGGGACGATCGACAGCCGCTGAATCGGCGTCCACACCGCTTGCAGGAACGCCTTGTGGGTGGGCGCGCCCACCGGACGCAGGTTGGGCTGTAGTGCGTCGGTGACCGTGCGGCGCAGGTAGGTGTAGTTGCCGCCGACCTGCAGCGTCGAGGCGACGGTCAGATCGACGCTGCCCTCGACGCCGTAGAACTCGCCGTCGCCGACGTTCTGCGTCTGCGTCGTCGTGTCAGGCAGCACCACGGTCTGAATCAGATCGCGGATGTCGCTGTAGAACACCGCACCTTCGAGGCGCGCCCGTCCGCCGAACGCTCCCTTCCAGCCCAGTTCGACGTTCGTCGCGCGTTCCGCCCCAAGGTCCGGATTGGGCGTCGCCGAGCCGAAGCGCGTCGAGTAGAGCTCGAAGATCACCGGGAAGCGCGCCCGGTTGGAGACGCTCGCGTGCACCTGCGCCGACGGCGTGTAGTGCCAGATGGCCGCGCCCTGCCAGTTGAACGAGTCCGATCCGCCTTTCGGGTACTCGAACACGCCGCGCGCGGCGTTGAACTCCTCCGCCCTGGTGATCTCGTAGCGCTCGTAGCTCGCGCCGACCACGAAATCCACGGTGGCTGACGCGTGGATGGTGTCCTCCAGCGCCGTCGACCACGTGTACTGCTCCTGCGTCTGCAGCGGCTCGGTGTTGGCCAACGTCGGATTGTCGGGCCGGTTGAAGTTCTGCTCGGTGTGCTCGTCGCGGCGGTAGTGCAGGGCCGCCTTCACGTCGCCGGCGCGGGTGCGCGTGGCGCCGACTTCGATCGTGCCGCCGGCGGCGTTGTCGTCGTAGGGACTGAAGAACCGGCCGTTGGCGGCGCGAGCCGTGTAGTTGATGTCGTCGTAGGCGTCGAGCCCGTTCTTGAAGGTGTTGTAGTAGAGGATGCTCTTCATGTACGCCGTGCCGCCGAGGTTGGTGCGCGACAGGAACGACAGGTTCTGGATGTCCCAGTACGGCCAGCGCCAGAAGCTGTTGGCCGGCACCGGCGGGTTGTTGAAGACGTTGAGCGGCGCGCCCTTCTCGCCTTCCTGGCGCGTGTAGTTGAGGGTGTATTCATCGGTGCCGTTCGGCGTCAGTCCGACCTTGGCGTTGACGCGCCAATCGCGGCTGTCTGAGCCGAGGCGGCGTCCGGCCGGCTGCAGCGAGCGCGCCGCCGGCGTGTAGTCGTTCGACAGCGTCCAGAAGTCGCGATCCGAGACGTTCACGCTGCCCTGCGCGTAGTACTTCGCCTGCCGCGTCCCGGCCATCCCCCACGCGCTCCACGCCTCGCGGTCGTCGCGCCCGCCCAGCCACACGCTGCCTTCGGCTTCGAAGGGCTTCACGGGCTTCCGCGTCACGAGGTTGATGGCGCCGCCCATGGCGCCAGGGCCGTCGATGACGGAGGCATAGCCTTTCTGCACCTGCACGGCGGCGATGTCGGCGGTGAGGAAGCGGGCGAAGTCGAGCCGGTTGTCGGCCGGCAGGTAGATGCGCACGCCGTCCATCATCAGCGGCACCTGCCAGCGGCCGAAGCCGCGCACGAAGATGTCGCTCTCGTTGCGCCGGCCGTTGCCGTCGAGCGTGCTGGCGACGCCGGGAATCAGGTTGACCGCCTGATCGAGCGACTGACGGTCATAGCGCCAGATCGATTCGCTGGTCAGGACCGATCCGCCCACGCCGGGCGTGCCGGGTGCGGTGCCGACGACCTCGATCTCGCCGAGGTCGAAGATCATGCCCCGCGGGTCGGGCGCCGGCGGTGGAGCCGCCGCGGGCTGCTGTGCGCGGGCCTCCGCTGCCCATGCGCCGATCATCACGATTGCGACCCAGGTCCCGACTCGACGCAGTTGCACGAACACTCCTCGACTGGCGCCCTTGGACGGCTGTTCGCCGCCGGGCACAAGTCCGGATCTGTAACGTACCTTGTCGATTAAAGACAAGACGGATCGATAAATGAGACGCTTTGAGTCGATTCATGCTCGTGACCGAGCGGACGCGTGCGAGCAGGCGTGACGCAGGGACCTGGTGAGGCTTCGACGATCAGCCGACGCGCGCGGCGATCGACGCCGGGTCGGGGCGGTGCACCGGCGCGATGGGCAGGCGCACGACGAACGCGGCACCGCGGCCTTCGCCATCGCTCTCGGCCGAGACCGTGCCGCCGTGCAGCTCCACCAGGGCCCGCACGATCGACAGTCCCAGGCCCAGGCCGCCGAACTCGCGCGTGCTGCTGCCGTCGGCCTGCCGGAAGCGATCGAACACGTGCGGCAGGAACGCCGGTGGGATGCCGATGCCGGTGTCGCGTACGGTGAGTTCGAGCCAGTCGCCGCTGGCGCGCGCGTCCACCGAAACGCCGCCGGTGGCGGTGAACTTCACCGCGTTCCCGACCAGGTTGTAGACGATCTGCAGCACGCGATCGGGGTCGGCGACGATGTGCGGCAGATCGGGCGCCACGTGGCAGGCGAGGCGCAGGCCCTTGGCCTCGGCCGCGACCCGGAAGGTGGCGGCCGCGGCCTGCACGACGTCGCCGATCTCGACCTCGCGTGGGGTGAGCTGGAACTTGCCCGACACCGCGCGCGAGACGTCGACGAGGTCGTTCGTGAGCTGCGCCTGCGCCAGGGCCGTGCGATGGATGGCCTCGACGGCCTCGAGCTGACGCTCAGGCGTGAGCCGGCCGGATCGCAGCAGGTCGGTCCAGCCGAGCAGCGCGTTCAGCGGCGTGCGCAGTTCGTGCGAGAGCGTCGCCACGAACTCGTCCTTCATCCGGTTGGCCGACTGCGCCTCGCGATAGAGGCGCGCGTGCTCGACGGCCTGGGCGGCGCGCCGGGCGATCTCGGCGGCCAGGGCGAGGTCGCGCTCGTCGAACGGCGCGCGGCCGCGGGTGCGGACCCACGCAAAGGCGCCCAGCGTCGCGCCGTGCAGCGTGAGCGGCACGACCAGGCCGGACGTCACGCCCAGCGGGCGCAGCCGTTCGACCTGCCAGGGCGCGGCGCCCAACGCCCTCAGCACCGCGTCATCGACCTGGGGGAAGAGCTGCGGCGCCCGGGCGATGGTCACCAGCGTGATGCCGTCGCCAGTGCGCGCGGGGGCGTCGTCGCGGCGTCCGACGTCGGCGCTGCCGTCCCCTTCGAGCGTCCCGGACGCGTCCTCCCGGTCCAGCGAGGCGATGCGGGTGAGCCGTCCCTGCGCATCGACGACATCGAGCAGCGCGAAGTCGGCCATCGCCGGCACGGCCAGGGCCGGCAGCTGCCGCAGCGTCTCCTCGTAGTCGAGCGACGCCGACAACAGCTCCGAGGCCTTGGCCAGGAACTTCTGCTCCTCGGCCTGGCGCCGCCGCTCGGAGACGTCGCTGAAGACGCCCAGGGCGCCACGCGCCTCGCCGCGCTCGTCGAGCAGCGGCACCGCGTGCGCCAGCAGTGTCACCCACGACCCGCCGGCGCGCTGCACCGCGAGCTCGGCGTCGAGCACCGGCCGCTTCGTGCGCACGGCTTTCTGCAGCGGAAGCTCGTCGGTCGCCAGCGGCGTGCCATCGGTGGCCGTGGCGCGGAAGGGCGGGGACTGGCCGGGCGGGGGCGTCAACGACGCGTTGAGCGACGCCGGCACGCCCAGCCGCGCCGCGAGACTGCGGTTGACGGTGACGTGCAGGCAATCGGGGTCGTTGGCCCTGGCGATGCCCATCGGCGAGACGTCGAAGAGCGCGTCGAGTTCGGCGGCGCGCCGTTCGGCGTCGCGGGCGTGTCGTTCGGCGTTGGCGCGGGCGAGCGCCAGTTCATCGGCGCGCTGCCGATCGGCGGCGGCGCGATCCTCCGCCCGGGCGCGGCCGGCCTGCAGATACCCGGCGGCGAGGCTGATGCCCAGGCCGCTCAACGTGAAGAGCGAGAGCCGGACGATCTCCAGCGCCTCCCACCGTTCGCGGCGATCTTCGGCGAACACGATCTCGGCCGCGACGATCCCCAGCAGCGTCGCGAAGACGCCGGCGTCGCGTCCCGCGAAAACCGCCGCCAGCAGCACCGACGGCGTGAAGAGCAGGAACGGCGCGCGATCGAGATCCAGCAGCCGGCCGAGCACGAAGAAGCCCAGCGTCTCGAGGCTGACGAGCAGCGCCGCGATGCCGTAGCGGGCCACCACGATCATGCCCGCACGACGAAGCCCGCCGACGCACCCACCCAGGCCAGGCCACGATTGTGGGCCACGCCCATCATCCGCCCGCGTCCCATGCGGATCAGCGGTAGTACCGGCCGCAGCCGGTCGGTCCAGACGTACATCACGCGTACTTCGGCCTGCGTCGGCCCGTGCGGTGTCTCGATCACGGGCGCGAACGACACGCGCTCCTGCAGGATGTAGAGCTGCCGTTCCGCCGCCGGGATGGCCGCCAGCTCGGCGTCGGAGGGCGCGAACACGATGCCGCCACCGGCGAACGAGAACAGCGGCTTGAGCAGCAGCTCCTCGCGTGGCAGGGGCAGTGTGTCCACGGCGTCGAGTCGCCACGTGCGCGGCACCGCCGGATGCTCGAGCCACGGAATCGCCGACTTGCTCACGCGGAAGTACCAGGCGGGATGCCCGATCCATTCGACGTCGAGGTCGTCGCGGTAGTCGAAGGGGATCTCGAGGCCGGCGCGATCGAGCTCGTCGGGGATCACACGGTTGTAGACGCGGCGGATCGGGACGTCGCGCCCCTGCACCACACGCCACAGGCGGCCGCCCCGCACCGCCACCTGACGCGGGTCCACGGTGTCGATGCCCCACAGCTGCTTCGTCAGCACGAAGTCGGGAAGCGTCTTCTGCTGCGCCGGATCGAGCTCCATCAGCACCACTTCCGACGGGTCGTGCCGGCCCACCAGGACCTCGCGCATCAGGGCGAGGTACGACGGCGTGTCGAGGCCGCCGAGATGGCTGGCCAGTTCCGCCGGCAGTTCATGCACCTCACGGTGCAGCGCGCCGAGTACGTGCTGGAACGCGTACAAGGACGGAAACGCCTGCAGCTCGACGAGCCGCGGTTCGTAGCCGCCGTCGGCCCGGCGCACCAGGCCGAAGTCGACCTGGACGAAGGTGGGCCGTGGTTCCTGGCCTGGACCGAGGTAGCGCTCCGGAATCAGCGCCTCCGCCGCGGCCCTGGCGTCGGCGTTGTCGAGGAACGACGTGACCAGCGTCTCGCCGGTCGACGTCATCGCGTCGACGATCGCCTGGGGGAAGAAGCACGGCGTCTCCGACAGCGTGAAGCTCGGCGCCACGCCGGTCTGCGCTTCGAGCGCGCTCAGCAGCCGTGCGTGCCGCTCCGGTGTCCAGTCGCGGTTGAAGCGCGCACGCAGCGCCGGCACCATGTCGGGCTCACGCCGGGACGAGGAAGGTGCCGCGCTTCATGAGCGGCGTGTCGTCGACCCAGATGTCGAACTCGGTGCCGACGACGTCGATGTGGGTCGACGAGTGCCACTGGGCGCCGGTGTGCGCGCCGTACGGATTGCCGAAGGCGATGTGGATGCCGGGGAACTTCTCGTCCTGCAGGATGTTGCCGATCAGGCGCGACAGCTCGATGTTGGTGCCGATGGCGAACTCGCCGACGCGGTCGGAGTTCTCGTCG
>CADEDM010000031.1:0-15378 GCA_902826065.1 uncultured Acidobacteriota bacterium
GACACCACGCTCTGGACGTGGTTATCGGGGTTCGAATCCCTGCGTCCCAGCCACTGATTTCTTGCGGGCAGGTTTCTCCAAGACGCAAGAACGCTTCTTGCCGCTGAGATCATGCAGCGTCCGTCCCCGGCTGCGGATTTTTTTGTTCACCGGGGCGCGGCAGTAGTTCAACATCGCCGCAAAGTTCGAGCGGTTGATCGCTTCGACGTATTGCGGCTTCGAGGTCGTGTCGCGGCCCGCCACAAACGTGGCGAGTCCTTCGGAGTGGCGCGTTTCGACGTGGCGCCCAACACGAAGGCGCGTTGGTATGCTGCCGTCGCATGATCCTCGACATCGGGCCGCTGCGGCGCGACGCGGCGTTCCGCCGGCTCTTCGCCAGCCAGTTCATCTCCGGCATCGGCACGATGGTCAGCTACGTCGCCGTGCCATGGCAGCTCTACCAACTCACCCACTCCAACGCGCAGGTCGGCTTGTTGGGCCTGGTGCAGCTGATGCCCGTGCTGCTCTGCGGGCTGCTGGGCGGCGCGGTGGCCGACCGCGTCGACCGCCGGCGGCTGCTCATCGTCTCCGAGGCGCTGATGGCGCTGTGCGTGGCCGGCCTGCTCGCCAATGCGTGGAGCACGCCCAGCACGCTGGCGATCTACGCGCTGGTGGCGGTGCTGCAGGGTGCCAGCGGCTTCCACCGGCCGGCGCTGGAGGCGCTGACGCAGAAGCTGGCGCGCCCTGAGGACTACGCCGCGGTGGCCTCGCTGTCGTCGGTGCGCGGCACGGTGGGCATGGTGGGCGGTCCGGCTCTCGCCGGGCTGCTACTGGCGCGCTGGGGTGCGGTCGGCGCCTATCTGTTCGACCTGGCGACCTTCATCGCCGCCCTGTTCTTCCTGGCCCGCATCCCCCGCGGCCGCATCGCGCCGGCGACGCCACCGGCCGAGCGCCCGCATCTGCTGGCCGACCTCGTCGAGGGCCTGCGCTTCGCCTTGGCGCGTCCCGAACTCATGGGCACCTACATCGTCGACATCGTGGCCATGGCCTTCGCCTTCCCGATCGCGCTGTTCCCGGCGATGGCGGCGGCCGACGGCCGCACCGAGGCGGTGGGCTGGCTGCTGTCGGCGATGTCGGCCGGGGCACTCGCGATCGGCCTGTTCAGCGGCTGGACCGGGCGCGTGCGGCGCCACGGACGCGCGGTGGTGCTGGCGGCGGCGGTGTGGGCGCTGGGCATCGTCGCGCTCGGCTTCGCGCCGGGACTCGTCGCCGCGCTGCTGTGCCTGGCCATCGCGGGCGCGGCCGACATGGTGAGCGGCGTGTTCCGCGGCACGATCTGGAACGAGACGATTCCCAACGCGCTGCGCGGCCGCCTGGCCGGCATCGAGATGATCAGCTACCTGACCGGCCCGCTGGTCGGCAACGCGCGCGCCGGGTTCATGGCTGATGCGGTGGGCGTGTCGGCCGCGATCTGGGTCGGCGGGCTGGTCTGCCTGGTGGCCGTCGTCGCCACAGGCTTTGCGTTGCCGCGGTTCTGGGCCTACCGCAGCACGACGGCCGCGGCGGCCCCTTGAACGTCACTGCACGCTCGGCCCCGAACCAAGCCTTCGTCACGGCGCCAACTACCTGGCGCCAGCAGCGTGCGCGTCTTCAGCTCCGTGCGTCACGCCGCCGCCACCATCCAGTTGCGACGTTCGTCCCAGACACCCAGCCAATCAACGCCTGCATCATCAACGTGTCGTCGCCCGCGGAGGGGCAATCGGCGCTCAGCGCGATTGGCTGCGATTCACCACAGCCGGCCAGTTGACCACGATGGCGATGGGTGGAAGATCCGGGTCGCGGGGGCTGACGGCGGCGAGAAAGCGCTCGCCGCCGCGCGCGGCAATGTAGTTGTTCGACGTCGGCATGAGCACTCGACCCTCCGCCACCAGATTCGGCATTTGAAACAACATGCGCGATGGTCCCAGGTCTACACCGCCGCGCCCACCGGCAATCGACGCCACCATCAACTGCTGGCCGGGCGACAGGTAGAACAGCTCATTGCTGCCGTTGCCCCACTGGGGTGCCGTACCGCCAGTCGCGGATACCTGCCGGCGAGCCTCACCCGACGGGAACCTGGCGATCCAGACTTCGTCACGACCAGACTGGTCGGTCTGGTAGGCGAGCCATTGGCCGTCCGGCGACACCTTTCCGTGCGACTCGTTGGCCGCCGTATTCACGGGCAAGCGAGTATCACTGCCGTCCGACATCCGATGCATCCACAGGTCGTTGCGATTGACCGGATCGATTCGGACGCTGACGACCGAGTCGCCGATCCAACTCGACGCGAAGTCGGGAACCCCGCCGGCGCCCACTCGCGCGACGCCGTCGGCGCCGGCTACGGATCTGACGAACATCTTCGGCGGCGGCCCCTGCCCGGGCCCGGAGAAGAGCAGGCGCGATCCATCCGGTGACCATTGAGGAGTGTAGGACGCGGCATCGAACGTCAACTGCGTCTCGCCTTCTCGATCGACGTCCCTCAGCCATAGGTCCGCGCCGCCGTTTGCGTCCAGCCGTGAGAACACCAGCTGCCGCGCATCCGGTGAAAGCGCGAAGCCGAGATACTGCGCCGGCGAGCCGACTGCGGCAGTCGTCATGCGGCCGTCGCGCCCGAACCATTGCAGGACCGCAGGCTCTCCGATCGGGTAGGGCCAGAAGGCCAGCACGCCCGAGGCTGAGACCGAGAAGGGCGCGCGCCCGCTGGCCACGACAGGCACCCGGTCGAGAACTCGTGTCGCCTCACCCGAGAACTCGAGGCGCTGTTCGTCGAACGGTCTCGCCAAGAGCTCCCGATCCTGAACGTAGAAGACGTATCCAGCCGCGTAGCCCAACGCAGAACTCCGCAGGGGAAAACTCATCAGCGTGCGATGCGACTCGGCTCCGAGGGAACCGACGACGATCCGGGCTGGTGCGTTGGCCGAATAGAAGTAGTGCTCGCCATCCGGCAGGAACTGCGGCCAGAAATGGCCCTCTCCGTTGGTCACCTGCGAGAGCGACCCGCCCTGCGCCGAGACACCGGACAAACCGCCCGTGCCGGCCGGAAACAGGATGACGTCGCGTGTGCTCCAGGCCGCGCCGCCGAACGTCGACGCGGGACTGGCGACGGTCTGTGCGATGCCAGTCGACACCCGAACCTTCTTGAGGCTGTTGCCGGCAAAGAATCCGATCCATTGGCTGTCGGGTGACCAGAACGGCGTGTTCGCGCCCTCCGTGGCGGACAGCTTCAGTTCGCGCTCGCTATCGAGTGCTCGAAGCCACAAGTGCCTGACGCCGTCGCTTCCGGCCGCCACGAACACGAGGGAGCGTCCGTCCGGCGACACTGCCAGCGGTACGTCCTGAGACGACGCGAACGTCGCGCCCGCGGGAGGTGCGATCGTGAAACGCACGGTGGCCATCGGCTGCCCTGGAGGGACCACCGGCATGTCCCGGCGTCGAACCAGGCCCCACGTAGCTGCGATGGCCGCGATGACCAGGAGGATCCACGCGGCGCGCTCGACCGACTGACCTCGAACACCGCGTGGCGATCGCGGCCGTTCGATCGGTCGGGTCGCGGTCGCGATCGTCCGCAACTGGAAGAGCAGATCGTTCGCTGTCTGCCAGCGCTCCTCAGGGGCCTTGGCCAGACACCTCGCGACCGTTCGGACGAGAAGCGATGGCAGTTCCGGTCCGAGTTCCGGAATCGGCGGCGGGTCGTCCTTGAGGATGGCGCTGATCAACCGCGCAGGACTGTCGCCACGAAAGGCCCGTTCGCCTGTGAACATTTCATAGCTCAGCGCGCCGAACGAGAAGATGTCCGTTCGTGCATCGACCGGCCTCGCTTCGACCTGCTCCGGCGCCATGTACTGCGGCGTGCCCAGAATCGTGCCCTCGGCGGTCAGCGTGCGGCCGGATTCCGTCAGCGGTTCGTCGAAGGCTCCGGCGAGCACACGTCTCGCCAAACCGAAGTCCAGTACCTTCACCCCAGACTTCGTGAGCATGACGTTGGAGGGCTTCACGTCCCTGTGGACTACGCCCTCGCGATGAGCCGTGTCGAGCGCATCGGCGATCTGGATCGAGTACTCGAGCGCCGTCGCCACGGGCAGCCGCGAGCGCGCCAGACGCGCCTCGAGCGTCTCGCCCTCGACGTACTCCATGACCAGGTACTGGATGTCGCCTTCGCTGCCGACGTCGTAAAGGGTGCAGATGTGGGGGTGGTTGAGGCGGGAGACCGACTGCGCCTCGCGCCGGAAGCGCTCTCGCCACGTGGGATCGTCCGATAGGTGCGCGGGCAGCGTCTTGATGGCGACGATGCGGTCCAGGCGTGTGTCGACGCCGCGATACACCTCACCCATGCCGCCGGTTGCGATCAACGCGCTGACCTCGTACACCCCGAAGACCCGGCCGACGAACTGGCCGGTCGTCGATGGCGCCGGGAGACCACGGCGTTCGCTCGCGACAATCGCCGCGAGCGCCGGGTACGCATCTGCTGCGGGTGTCTCGATGAAACCAGAGGCTCTGGTGCCAGAGGCGAGCAGTGACTCGACCTCGCGCAGCAGTGCCGCGTCGCCACCACAGGCCTCGGTGAGGAACGCGGTGCGCAGGTCCGCCGTCCGTTCCAGGGCGGCGTGATAAATCCGCTCGACGTCCCGCCACCGCTCGGGAGTCATCTACGTCTTCTCCAGCTCCCGCAGCAGCCACGCCTTCGCCAGATCCCAGTCGCGCATCACGGTCCTGGGCGACACTTTCAGCACTTCTGCGGTCTCCTCGACACTCAGGCCGCCAAAGAACCGCAACTCGACGATCCGGCTCTTGCGCTCGTCGAAGGCCGCCAGCGTCTGGAGCGCGTCATCGAGCGCGATGATGTCAGCGCTCGGTGTGGTCGAGACCGCGAGCGCCTCGTCCCACGAGACCTGAACGACGTCGCCGCCGCGTTTGAGCTTGCGGCGCGCGCGCGCCACGTCCACCAGGATGTACCGCATCAGCCGTGCAGAGACCGCGAAAAAGTGCGCGCGATTCTGCCACCGGACGCGACTGGCATCGACGAGCCGCAGATATGCCTCGTTGACGAGCGCGGTCGTCTGGAGGCCATGGCCGGGGCCTTCGCGCGCCATCCGCTGATGGGCGAGCTGGTGCAGCGCGTCGTGCACGAGTGGCATGAGCCGGTCGAGGGCCGTCGCGTCGCCGTCATTCCAGGCGATCAGCAGCTGCGTGATCTCTTGGGGTGCGCGTTCCTGCATCGGGCCCTGGACAGCGAATCTTGACACAAGGACCTCTCTGGTCGCGGCGGTGGCAGTTCCGGCCGGCGGACGACGCCTATATGTCTGGAGCTGCCCATGAAACGCTGCATCCTCGCAATCCTCGCGTGTGGCCTGAGCCTGGTCTGCTCTCTCGCGCTGAAGGCCAATGGCGCAGGTCCGCCGGCGCGGACAGAGGACCTCTCGTCGGTGCAGGGACTCGACTGCGGCGGGGAGCCGTGCGATGCCGTGACCCGCGGAGCCAGGGCGTTCTTCGATCGCCGTCTGCGTGGCCTCGGCGCGAACGGGCGCGCGTGTGCCGACTGCCACATGTTGACGGACCACTTTCAGCTCTCACCCGCCAGCGTCGAGGCGAGGTTTCGAATCCTGCAGTTCCGCCGTCGATGGGATCCGGACGCCGATGATCCGCTTTTCCGCCCCATCGACGCCGACGATTTCCACACCAACGGTGAGAACGCCAGCAACTTCAGCAATCTTCGACAGAACGGTCTGGTTCGAATCGAATTGCCGCTGCCACCGAACATCAGGCTGGTCGATCCTGCGACCAACCTGGCGTCGAGCGAGGCCGTCGCGGACGTCTGGCGCGCGGTTCCGACCGTCAACGACGTCAAGCTGACGGGACCAGACGGAGTGAACCCCTGGCCGCGGGGGCCGAACCAGACCGGCGGCTATCAGCTGGACGGCCGAGTGGGCACGCTGCAGGAGCAGGCGCTCGGCGCGTTCGTCAATCACGCGCAGGTCCAGAACACGCCTCCTGATGAGCTCCTCAACGATCTGGCGGCGTTTCAGCGCGTGCTGTTCACGAACCATCGCGTGCGCGAGCTTGCCGACGCGGTGTCCGCGGGAACGCCGTTGCCCGACCCGGATCCGCCCCTGAACGAACTGGAACAACAGGGCAAGGTCGTCTTCCAGCGCGCGTGCGCGCACTGCCACGGCGGCGCGGGGCAGTCGACGGTTCAGGCGCCAATCGTCCGATTTCACGATATCAACACCCAGTGCCCGCGTCCGGTGGACACCGTCACCCCCGCTCGCTGGAACTTTGCCCCATGCGCTCCGAGGCTGGAGCGCAACGCGCGGATCTACGAGATCAGGCTGGCCAACGGCACGAGCACGCGCCGGACGAGCTCCGATCCGGGCCGCGCGTTGTTGACCGGATTCGTAGGCGGCCCGCCGCCAACCGATGACTGGAACAAGTTCGACGCGCCTGGGCTTCGCGGGATCCGGAACACCGCACCGTACTTCCACAACAACAGCGCGCCGACGCTCGAAGCCGTCGTCGATCACTACATCGAGTTCTTCAAGCGCGTGCAGTTCACCGCCACCATTCTCGTCGCCCCACCAGTGGCGTCCACCGACGGCGTGCACTTCGATCGGATTCCCAGGCCCGAAGAGCGCCCGGCGCTCCTGGCGTACCTGCGAAAGCTGTAGCCAAGGGGGACTCTTGGCCCTGAGACGGCTCGCCATCTCCTCGCGCAGGGTTGGAACGTCGTGGCCACGATGCGCCCCGCGGGAGGACCTGATTCCTCCGCTGACTGCGACCGCGAGCCGCATATGAGGACCGTATCGACGCCCCGGGTCCCGATGACCACGGGCGCCTACGCGTGCGCCGCGCTTCCCCACCTGAAGACCCAGAGCTGGTAGCCGTCGCGCAACTCGCGCAGCAGCGTGTTCAGTAGCCATCTGGGGATGGACAGGCGCCCGAGCTGACCGGCGTAGCCGGGGATCGAGCGATGCGTCACCGGCGTCATGCCGGCTCGCACGAAGATCTCGCTCGGCTGCGCCGACTGATTGCCGAAGGTCGCGCCGAGCGAGGTGAAGGCCTTACGGAGCGCTCCGCCGAACCGGCGCGAGAAGGCGGCCGACATCAGATCGCAGATGAGCGTGCCATTCGGCAGATGGCGCATCAACGCGGCGGCGAGTTGACGCAGCGCGTCATCGCTGAGATACATGCTGACGCCTTCCACGATGACCAGCGCGCGGTCGTCGCCGGCCAGGCGACCGAGATACCGATCGGCAGACTCGGACCCGAACACGACCGGAATGCGGTCGACGGGGTTGGGTGCGCCGGCGGCGGGCAGCTGCTGTTCCTTGAACGCCAGCAGCGACGCGTCGTCGATCTCCACGTACCGCCCGCCGCTCAGGCGATAGGCGCGCGTGTCGAATCCGGCGCCGATCAGGATGACCCGACGATGCGGATCGGAGACGAGTGCCTCACGGACCAGGTCGTCGACCATCCGATGACGAGTCACGTTGCTCACCGCCGGGTTGCGCAGGCGGGTGGCAGGCGCCAGATCGCGCCTGACCTGATCGTCGACGAAACGGGCCGCGAACGAGTCGCCGCAGATCGGGTCCGCACCCGCCGCATCATCGGCGCGGATGACGCAACAGTAGAAGGCCGTTCGCGCCACGGGTTGCGAGATGTCCATCGTGTCCTGACTCAGCCGGGCGGAGCAGAAAGTAGCTTAGAATCGTGACATCAACCGCCAGTCGGAGACACGATGACACGTCCTCACACCAAGAGCGCGCTGGTCGCGACCGCAACGATTCTTGTGGCCACGATCTTCGCCGGCGCGTCGCAGCAGCCAGCCCCGGCCCCGCCCGGCACTCCAGCGACGATTCCGGCATCGGTGGTCGCTGCCGGCGAGAAGATTGCCACCGATCCGCAGGTTCTGGCGCTGCTCAAGGAGCAGAGCACGGATGCGGCCGCCAAGGCACGGTGGAATCAGTTCCTGGAACTGGTGCGCATCCCTTCGCCGCCGCGCTACGAGCTGCTGAAGGCGGCCGAGATCCACAAGCGGCTCGTGAACGAGTGGGGGTTCTCTCCCGACGAAGTGATGACGCGCGCGGATGGCGTCATCCCCTCCAGCGACACCAACATCGTCGATGGGCTGCCCGTCTACAACGCGTGTGTCGTGATCAAGGGCTCGTACGCGAGCAGTCCGGGCGCGCAACAGTACATGGGCCAGTTTCCCAAGGTGCTCGTCGAAGGACACATCGACGTCGTCAACCCCGAGGAACTGCCGAAGTCGGGTGACCTGGCCATCCACATCAAGCTGCAGCCGTATGCGCAGCCGGTGGTCGCCACGCCCGAGGAGTTGGCGGCGATCCCCGACGAGCTGTCGTTCGATGCCCAGGGCCGCGTGGTCGAGAACGACAAGTACGCCACCGCGAGCAGGATCTTCGCAAATGCGAAAGAGGCCGAAACCGGCGGCGGCGTCCGCATCTACGTGCCCGGCTACGGCGACATGATGCCGAGCACGTCCAACGCGTTCGTCCTCGCAGCGGCGATGAAGAAGCACAACATCAAGCCGGTCTACGACATCTGGATCTGCGGCACCGCCGGTGAAGAGGGCAAGGGCAACCTGGCCGGCGTCAAGCAGCTCTATGGCTTCGACCAGAAGGCCGGCACCGGTTCCAATCCCCTCAACATCGTCGCCAACTTCGGTCTCGAGGGCGGCGGCACCGTCAACTTCGTCGGCAGCTACCGTTTCGAGATGAAGTTCAAGTCGTCGTTCGCGCGCCCGAACGGTCCGAGCGCCGCGGCGGCCATGGCCGACACGATCGCCAGAATCGCCGACGTCAAGACGCCCACGGATCTGCGCGACGGTGCGCCGAAAACCACCTACACGGTCGGCCGCGCCAGCTGTGAGCCGCCGCTGAAGCCAGGGCTTGGCGTGCCGAGCTGCTCGCTCGAGGTCGACATGCGCTCGACGCAGAAGGACACGCTCGAAGACATGCGCAAGACCATCGAGCCCATGTTCCAGGCTGGCGCGTCGGCCGAGAACGCGAGGCATGGGCGCAAGGACGGCAGCGCCGAAGGCATCACCCTCGAGCAGATGTGGTTCGGGTTGCGGCCCGCCTACGTGGCCGAAAGCGTCGACAACATCGCGGTCCACGCCGGCCTGCAGTCGGGGATCCAGGTGGGCGCGATCACCTCGCCGATGGTCGGCACCGGATCGGGCAGCCTGAACGACAACGTCCCGGCGCACACCGGTGTCCCGACGTATCAGTTCACACTCGCCTCGTCGGCCGCCGGCGCGGGCGGCCATGCGTTCTGGGAGTGGGGCACGCGCGGCGCGCCCGCCACCGAAGTGGCCCGCATGCATCGCGTCCTCACCGCGGCACTGATCGTGTCGGGATTCCACGCCGCGGATGGCACCGTCGTGCCACCCGCCGTCGGCCCGATTGGCAAGCGGACGCGAGACGTCGTCCGATGATTCTGGAGCAGCCGATCATGAAGCGCTTGATCTCTACGCTCGCGTTCGTCCTCGCCGCGGCCGGCACGCCCGCCGTCGCGCAGACCTCCGGAGGCGTGCGCGTCGACTTCCAGGGACCTGGCGGCCACAGCTTCGGCGCCTATGGCCGGGTCAGTGCCCTGCATGCCGCCGCCCGCACGGTCATCCTGCTTCAGAAGGCGTTGCCCGCCGGCAGCTTCCAGATCACCAACCTGACCGGTGGCAACTCGGTCAATGCGATCGCGTCCGACGGCCTCATCGAGCTGAGGCTGACCGCACAGAGTGCCGCTGCCTACCAGGCGCTCGTGACGGCGGTGACGAAGGCCGCAAACGAGGGCGCCGCCGAAGAGAATGCCTTTCGCGGGGTGAAGGCGGGCGACCTGACCAGCGGGGCGCCGGCCACGATCCGGGCCAGCGTCACCCGATTCTGACGTCAGCTACCTCCCGACCAGCTTCAACAGCGCGTCGGGATAGCGCGCACCAAGTACTTCGATCTGCGACACGGCGCGATCGATCTGTTGAAGGTCGTCCGCGGTGAGCTGAACGTCCGCGGCGCCGAGGTTCTCCTCGAGCCGATGGCGCTTCGTCGTCCCTGGAATCGGCACGATCCAGGGCTTCTGCGCCAGCAGCCAGGCCAGCGCGATCTGCGCCGGCGTGGCGTCCTTGCGGTCAGCGAATGTCTTCAGCCATTCGACGAAGGCCAGGTTGGCCTTCCGGTTCTCCGCCGTGAAGCGCGGCACGACGTTGCGGAAGTCGGTCGGTTCGAACGTCGTCGTGTCGTCGATCGCCCCGGTGAGAAAGCCCTTGCCGAGCGGGCTGAAGGGCACGAAGCCGATGCCCAGTTCCTCGAGCGTCGGAAGCACATCCCGCTCTGGTTCGCGCCACCACAGCGAGTACTCGCTCTGCACCGCCGCGACGGGCTGAACCGCATGAGCGCGGCGAATCGTCGCCGCCGCCGCTTCCGACAGTCCGAAGTGTCGCACCTTGCCCTCGGCAATGAGGTCCTTGACCGCGCCGGCGACGTCCTCGATCGGCACATCGGGATCGACACGGTGCTGGTAGAAGAGGTCGATCCACTCCGTGCGGAGGCGCTTCAGTGACGCATCGGCCACGGCGCGGATCTGCGACGGACGGCTGTTGAGGCCGGCCATCTTGCCCAGCTCGATCTGGAACCCGAACTTCGTCGCAATCGCGACGTTCTGGCGTACGGGCTCGAGCGCTTCGCCGACGAGATCTTCGTTGGTGTACGGGCCGTAGACTTCCGCGGTGTCGAAGAACGTGACGCCTGCGTCGACCGCTGCGCGGATGATGGCGATGCCGTCTTCGCGGCTGCTTGGCCGTCCATAGCTCTGGCTGATGCCCATGCAGCCGAAGCCGAGCGCGGACACCTCGAGACCGGTGTTGCCCAATGTGCGTGTGTGCATAGCTGCCTTCCCTTCCTCGAGTGCGTCCTCAGCGACCGCGCTGTTCGAAGACGTCCTTGGCGACGGCGGCCGCCGACATGGCGTTCGGCCAGCCGGCGTAGAACGCCAGGTGCGTGATGGCTTCGGCGGCCTGGGTCTCGGTCAGTCCGTTGTCCATCGCCCGATTGAGGTGATAGGACATCTGTGCGACCTGCCCGGAAGCGATCAACGCGCTGACGGTGACGAGACTCCGGTCGCGCGGTGCCAGATCCGGACGCAGCCACAGATCGCGGAACAAGACGTCGGTCGTGTACTGGACGAGACCCGGAATCACCGCGTCGAACTGCTGGCCGACCCGCGCCGCGCGGGTCGCTTCCGCTGTCTCGTCCAACGCCAGGAGCCGCGGCGAGACAGGCGGCAGTTGGTCCACACCGATGCCTCGCGCAGTGAACACGCCCTTCGCCGCGGCAACGGCCGTCATCGCATTGCCCCATCCCGAGTAGAAGGCGAGGTGCGTGATGATCTCCGAGATCTCCGCAGGCGCGACGCCGTTGTCGAGGGCAAGGTTCAGATGGTGGGGCAGCTCGACTGCCTGATTGCGCGCGATGAGCGCCGCAAGCGTCACCACGCTGCGGTCGCGCGGAGCAAGGCCCGGCCGCTTCCAGAGATCGCCGAACAGGCGCCGTTCCCGGTACTGCTCGAGCGCCGGAGCCACCAGGCGAATCGCTTCCGCCGATACCGCGGGGTCGGCGGGTGTCATCCAGGCCTCTGCCATGACCGTGTCCTCCCTCAATCGTGCCCTCCAGCCCACAGTAGGACGTGGCGCCCGCCGCGACTAGCCGGCAAGATTAACTAGAGTTTATGAGTACCATTCATGAATGGCGCGTGATGATCTGAACGTCCTGGCAGCGTTTCTGGCGGTGGCCGAAGAGCGGAGTTTCACGAAGGCGGCGAAACGGTTGAGTGTGTCGCAATCCGCGCTCAGCCACGCGGTCCGCGGCCTGGAAGAACACGTCGGCGTCCGCCTGCTGGCGCGGACGACGCGTAGCGTCGCGCCGACCGACGCCGGCGAGCAGCTGATTGCCCGGCTCGATCCGGCGCTGACAGACATCCGCGGTGCGCTCGAACAGGTCGCGGGGCTACGCGATCGGCCGTCGGGCCGGGTGCGACTGGTCGTCTCGCCCCTGGCCGCGACGATGGTCCTCGGACCCAAACTCGGCGCCTTCGCCCGCGCTCACCCCGATGTCGTCCTCGATGTCACCACGACCACCGCAATGCGCCTCGATCTCGTCGCTGGCCGTTTCGATGCGGGCATACATCTCGGCGAGTTCATCGAGCGCGACATGATTGCCGTGCGGGTCTCCGCCGACCAGCGTGCCGCGATCGTCGGCGCGCCGGCCTACTTCGACGCGCATCCGACACCTCGATCACCACGTGACCTGACGAATCATCGATGCCTCAACTTCCGGCATGGCCCGAACGAGAGCTATCGGTGGGAGTTCGACCAGGGCAAGCGGTCGCTCGCCGTCGCCGTGGACGGCCCGCTGGTCGTCGACGACGTGCAGCTGCTGATTCGCGCCGCGCTCGACGGCGTCGGCCTGACGTTCCTGATGGAGGAGCACGCCGCGCCATTTCTCGAGGACGGACGGCTGGTGCGCGTGCTCGACGACTGGTGCGAGCCGTTCGCCGGCTACTTCCTCTCCTATCCCAGCCGGCGCCAGCAGCCTCAGGCGCTGTCGGCGCTCATCGAGACGCTTCGTCTCTAGTCGACGGGGCCAGACGCGTGGCTCACCTTGACGTTCTAGGTGAAGAGATGTATGGTCGTCACCTAGAATGCCTACTAGAAGCGTCCAGGGCCGCGTCGAACTCCTGCAGGGCACGCTCGACCTCCTGGTCCTGCGCACGCTGCGCTGGGGGCCCGCGCACGGCCACGCGATTGCGAAGGCCATCGAACAGGGCTCCGCCGACGTGCTCCTGGTGGAACAGGGGTCCCTGTATCCAGCCCTTCACCGCCTGATCGAGCGTGGCTGGATTGCGTTCGAGGAAGGCACCTCCGAGAACAACCGCCGCGCCAAGTTCTATCGACTGACGGCGAAGGGCCGGAAGCAGCTCGAGATCGAAACCAGCAAGTGGGACACGCTGGCTGCCGCCGTGGGTCGAATCCTCCGCCCTTCGGCGCAGGAGAAGTGATGCCATGAGGCGCCGCCGACGGGCAGTGGATTCGCTCGACGACGACATCCGCGACCACATCGAGCGCGAGACGCGCGACAACCTCGATCGCGGTATGACGCCGGAAGAGGCGCGTCGTCAGGCCCTGCTGGCGTTCGGCAATGTGTCCCTGGTGAAGGAGGACACGCGGGCCATCTGGCGATGGACGCGCGTGGAGCAGCTGGCGCAGGACAGCTGGTATGCCGTTCGTGTCCTGCGGCGGCGTCCCGTGTATGCCCTGCTCTCGGTGCTCACGCTGGCCCTCGGCATCGGCGGTACCGCTGCCGTCTTCGGCGTGGCGCGCGGCGTGCTCCTGAGCCCGCTGCCTTACGCGCATGAACGCGAACTCGGCGTGTTCTGGATGAAGACCGACTGGACGCACGAAGAGTTCCTGTACATACGCGGACGGACGCCTGGCTTCCGGCAAGTGGCGCTCTACCGCCAGGGAGACGCGATGCTCCGCGTCGGCGGAGGACCCACGCGGCTCGTGCCTGGTGTCACGGCATCGGCCGAGCTCGTCGACGTGCTTGGCGCCGCTCCCCTGCTCGGACGTGGATTCCGGACGGGCGATGACGTTCCCGGCGCCGAAGGGGTGGCTCTGCTCAGCTTTGGCTTGTGGCAGGAGCTGGGCGGCAATCCGGCCATCGTCGGCACGGACGTGACGCTCGATGGCCGGCGGCGCACCGTGATCGGCGTGATGCCGCGCGGGTTCTGGTTCCCCGATCCTTCGGTCCGCATCTGGACGCCCGTGCCGCTCAGAGCCGATTCCCGCAGCTGGAACTCCACGCTCATCGGTCGCGCCGCACCCGATCAGGACATCCGGGCCATGGAGGCGCCGCTCTCGCAACTGGCCGCGATGCTCGACGATCGTTTCGACTACACCGCGCGGGACAAGACGAAGGACCGACGGATCACGCCGGTGCGCGACGACGTGCTCGGGCCCATGCAACCGGCGCTGCTCGCCACGCTTGCCGCCACCGCCCTGATCTTCTTGATCGGATGCGCCAACGTGGCCGCGTTGGTGCTCGGGCAGGTCGACGCGCGCTCGGCAGAGTTCGCGGTTCGCTCGGCGCTTGGTGCGGGCCGGCAGCGGCTGGCGCAGCAGCTGATCGTCGAGGTGCTGATCGTGGCGGCCGCCGCGGGGGCCCTGGGCGCCGCCCTGGCGTGGGCCGGGTTTGCCGTCGTCACCGACGCGCTCCCGCTCGGGGCGTGGGCCTCGACGGCGCCGGACTGGCGCGTGTTCGCGGCGGCCATGGCCATCGCCGTCATCGCGGCGTCGCTCGTCATCCTCGTGCCGATCGTGTCGCTGTATCGAGGAGACCTCCGCAGCGTCTTGAGCGCAGCCCGGACGGGAGGAATCGGGGGACGGGGCGGGCGGCTGGAGAGTGGACTGGTCGTCGCGCAGGTGGCGCTCGCCGTGATGATCGCCTCAGGTGCGGCGCTGCTCGCTCGCAGTGTCGCCAACATCTACGCGGTCCAACCCGGCGTGCGGGTGGATGGCGTCGCGGTCGTCGACGTGACGTTCGACGGCACGCTCGATCGTGCGAGGCGGGAGCAGACGCTCGACGCGGTTCAGCGGGCGCTGCGCGAGCTTCCCGGAGTGACTTCCGTCGGCGTGGGGCAGCAGCTGCCACTACGCGGCGGCGGGTACCGGGCGGGCCTGCGTATCGACGACCGCCCGGAGGTCGAGAACGCGGCCACCGAGTACCGAATCGTGACGCCCGGCTATCTCGAGAGCCTCGGCTTTACTCTTCGCCGGGGCCGCGCGATCGATGGCGACGACCGGTTCGAGACCGAACGCGTGGTCGTCATCAACGAGGCATTCGCCCAGACGTACTTCCCGGGCGTCGATCCCATCGGCCGGTCGATTGCCGGCGACGTCGACCAGGGACGTTCGCGGATCATCGGCGTCGTCTCGGACGCGGCTGAGAAGCGTCTGATCGACGCGGCCGAGCCGGTACGGTATGTCGCGTTGGCGCAGATCCCCTGGATCGACGACGCACAATCGATCGTCCTTCGCACCGCGCCCGGTGCTGCCGAGACGTCGCTCCTGGAAGCGGCGCGGCGCACGGTCGCACGCGTAGCTCCTACCGCCGCGGTGCAGCAGACGACGATGCGCCGCGTGCTCGACACGTCCGTGGGTCCAGCACGCCAGGTCGTCTCGCTGCTTTCCGTCCTGACCGGGTTGGCCCTCATGCTTGGCGCAGTGGGCGTCTACGGCGTCATGACGCACTTTGCCACCAGCCGAAGGCGCGACTGGGCGATTCGCGTCGCCATCGG
>CADEDM010000031.1:15478-17858 GCA_902826065.1 uncultured Acidobacteriota bacterium
TAAACCGACGGCAGCGGCACGTCGTGCAGGCGCAGGTAGACGAGCAACTGGCCGCGGTGGTGGTACCAGTGGTTGAGCATGATGGCGCGCAGCAGGGCCCCGCGCGGCGCGCTCATCAGCTCCCGGCCGCCTGAGAGCAGCCGCCACGTGCGGCCCATCGCCGCATCGTCGAAACCCTCGAGTGCCTTGCGCGCCTGCGCCAGGCTGGCCTCCAGCGCCGGGAGAAGCTCAGCGGACGTCGCGGCCGACGCCTGCACGAATGCGGGCGGCTCGGGCACGGTGTCCACGGCCAGGAGCTGCGCGACCATGCCGGGAATCGTCGCCACGTGCAGCGCGAGCTGCCCGAGCGAGAACGATTTCGGATGCGGGCGCCAGGCCAGGTGCGCGTCGGGCACGCGGTCGAGCACGCGGCGGGTCGCGTGGGATTCCTGTTCGAGTTCGGCGAGCAGCGGGTCGATCAGTCTCATGGCCGGCACCTCACTCCTGGCTGCCGGCTTCGGCGGCGCGCTTCACGCGTGCATGGATGGCTTCCCAGCCCGGCGCCATGTTGTCGCGGAACTGGTCCGGAAGCGGCCCGACCACCGTGTGCGTGAACCTGATCAGCGTGCCGCCGTCGACCTCCGAGAGCCGGTACATCAGGTTCGACGTGGCGCCGGTGGAGATGAAGAGCGGACCCCAGATCTCCAGCATGGCGGGCCGCTTGATGCTCTGGACGAACCCCCACAGGTGGCCGTTGTCGCCGCCGAGGTCGCGGTACCAGCGGCCGCCCGGGCGCGGTTCGAGCACCATCGGCAGCGGCTTGCCGTCCGGCGTCTCGTTCTGCCGGCCGAGCTGCACGATCAGTGAGTTGAAGGTCGTGTCGATGGGGGCCTCGACCGTGATCTCGTCGGTGATGACGAAGGTCGGGGCATCGGTAGCAGGTGCGGTCGCGCTCATTGCTGTCCCTCCGCGTGTGTCTTGATGCGGCGCAGTTGCCCGCGCCAGTACTTCGCAAACATGGCGCTCCAGTCGTGCACGGTGCGCAGCCCGTCGGCGTTCGTTCGATACATGGCGTGCCTCCCCTCTCGCCGCGCCGACACCAGCCCGACATCGAGCAGCACCCGCAGGTGCTTCGAGACCGACGGCTGGTTCAGCTCGAGCGCAGCGACGATGTCGCCGACCGATCGTTCCTCGGCGGCGAGGAGCTCCAGGATGTGACGCCGCCGCGGTTCCGCGATGGCGTTGAACGGATCGGAAGTGGTTGACGCGCGGGCCACGCCATACTTTTACATTCCCATATGGGCATGTGTCAAGCGTGAATCTGCCGCGCACGGCACGACACGGTGCGGGTGCGGGTGCGGGTGGGGTGGGGTGCGGGTGCGGGTGGGGTGCGGCTGATTGTCCGCTCGTCGCCGTGTGCTCCCGAGAGTCTCGAGACCGGGCCTTCGCCCGGTCTCGACTGGGTCTTTCTACGGCAGCTGGACGACGCCTTCGATGGCCTGGTCGCCGAAGTGCGCCACCGCGGCGCCCCCGAACGTCAGCGAGATCTTGGCCAGCGCGACGGCCGCGCCACCGGTGATGTCGACCGCGACCGGCGACCCGCTGAAGGCCGCCGTGGCGCCGTTCGACGTGATGGTCGCGGCACCGGTGATGCGGTAGCCGCCGGCGATCGGCGTGACCGCGCCGCCGACGAGCATGACGTGGTGGGTGTGTGCCGACCGCGTCGGGTTATCGGCCCGCACCATGCTCAGGCTGGCCGTGATGTCGACCAGGCCCGTCGTCCGCAAGGTCGCGGACCAGTCGCCGACCAGCTGCCAGGGGCCAGAGCCATCGAGGTCGGCCGTGAAGTCGTGGAAACCGCCCTCCACCCGGGCGACTGCGGTCGACTGCGCAGACGCCGGCTCGACGAGGCCGAGCGTCGTGACAACGAGTAGTGCCGTGACTAGAATTCTGCTGTTCATACGGCTCCCTTCGGCGTCGAGCTTCATGCACGGCCGCGGCGGCCGTCGTTAGGCGGCGCTGAAAGTCCGCTGAAAGACCGCTGAACGTGGCCGTCACCGCCGGCACCGCCTTCGTCTTCGGCTCCTTTCGCCTCGATTCGGCGGAGAAGGTGCTGTACCGCGACGGGAGTCCGGTCGCCCTCACCCCCAAGGCCTTCGATACGCTGGCGGTACTCGTCGACTGCCACCCGCGCCTCGTCACCAAGGACGAACTGATGGCCCGGGTATGGCCGGGCACGTTCGTCGAGGACAACAACCTCGCGCAGCACGTGTCGCTGCTCCGCCGGACCCTCGCCTGCGGCGCGGGCACGGACACCGTCATCGAGACGGTGCCCAAGCGCGGCTACCGGTTCCGGCCGGCGGTCGAGCGCATCGCGTTGCCGGGCGATCGCTCCGGTCCG
>CADEDM010000031.1:17958-34256 GCA_902826065.1 uncultured Acidobacteriota bacterium
CCGGTTCCGGCCGGCGGTCGAGCGCATCGCGTTGCCGGGCGATCGCTCCGGTCCGCCGGCGCCGGCCGAGCCGCTCGACGCCGGTCCGGACGTGCGCGCCTCGGTGAGCATCCGCTGGCGCCGTCTCGGACTCGCAGCGGCTGCGGCATTGCTGATCGGCACGGCCGCCGGTGCCGTCTGGGTGCAGCAGCGTCAAGGCGACGCGGCACCCGCGACGGCTGAGCCACTCACCCGCGACGCCGACGCACACCTCGCCTACCTCGGTGGCCGCGCCGCATTCGCGCAGGGCTACTCCGACACGAGGAACCAGGCCAGGGCGCGCGCGGACGTGGAGCGGGCCGTGGCCCGCGACCCCGGGTTCGCCGAGGCGTGGGCGCTGCTGGCGCGTATCTATGGCGCGCAATACCGGACGGCGATGGACCGTGATCCCGCCGTCCTCGACGCCGCCGAACGCGCTGCGCGCACCGCAGTCGCCGTCGATCCGCGGCTGCCCAGTGGCCACCTGGCGCTCGCCGACGTGTTCTTCAGCCGGCGCGACCACCAGCGGGCAAAGGCGGCACTCGTTGCCGGCCGGGACGTACTCGCGCAGGAATCCGCCTACTGGCACCTGCTGGCGCAGATGGCGCAGCGTGAGGGTCGCTGGGCCGACGCCCTGGCCGACTACCAGCGGGCCTTCGACCTCGATGCCCCCGCGACCGCCGAGTGGATGACGGTCCACTTCCTGCACCTGCGGCAGTACGAGGACGCCCGTCGAGTGCTGGCCGTGGCGCAGGCGTCGAACCGATCCACGGTGGTCGTGCCCGACGCGTGGACGCGGTTCAGTGGGCAGGCCGACCTCACGGCGGCGCGCCAAGTCCTCGAGACTGCGCTCGGCGCGCGGCCCTCCCCGGACGCACGGGTCCTGGGCCTGCTGGCCCAGTTCGAGTGGTTCGACGGCCGGGCAGAACGGGCCTTGGAACTCGTCGGCAGGATGGACGCCGCGGGAGCGTGGCTGGCGCCCAACTTCCGGTTCCCGGCCGCGATCGTCGCCGGCGATGTCCTGCACGGGGCCGGCCGCGTCGTGGAGGCCCGTCGGGAGTATGCCAACGCGGTAGCCGGGCTCGAATTGCGCCGGCAGGCCGATCCCGACGACCCGAAGATCGCAGCGGCGTTGGCACTGGCACACGCAGGTCTCGGACAACCCGCCGAGGCCGTGGCGTACGGCCGCCGCGCGGTGGCGCTGCTGTCGCGCGATCGCGATGCGACGGAGGGGCCGCTGTATCTCTATCTGCTGGCGCGGGTGCATGCCCGCCTCGGACAGGTGGTGGACGCGGCGAGGGTGCTCGACGAGATGTTCGAGGCGCCCGGGTTCTACAGCGAGGCCTGGGTCGTCCGCGATCCCTCGTTCGCGGCCCTGCGTGCTGACGCCGGCTACGCGTCTCGCCTGGAGCGGTGGGCCGCGCGCAAAGGACCGGTGCTGCTCGCGGCCGCGACCGGCCGGTCACGGGGCCGCACGTCCGCCTCCGCTGCTGGCGCCATCCAGTGAAGGGCGACGCGCGGGCATCGTATCGCTCGCGTTGTCCGGCAGGGTCCTTCCCCGTCACACAGTCACCTCGGCGGTGACATTTCAAGCTTGAAACAATCCCGGTTCGATGCCACGCTCAGCGGCGACGGGGGAGGAGCCGGCTGATGAAGGTGCTGTGTCTCGGAGGCGGACCGGCGGGGCTCTATTTCGCGATCTCGATGAAACGTCGCGATCCGTCGCACCAGGTGACGGTGCTCGAGCGTAACCTCGCCAACGACACGTTCGGCTGGGGAGTGGTGCTCTCCGACGACGCCCTCGGGCGCATGCAGCGGAACGACCCGGTCTCCACCGACGCCATCCGCAACCACTTCGTCTACTGGGATGACATCGCCGTCGTGCACGACGGCCATCGCACCGTGTCGGGCGGGCATGGCTTTGCCGGCATCGGGCGCCGCCAGCTCCTGATCCTCCTGCAGGCGCGTGCCCTCGAACTCGGCGTGGACCTGCGCTTCGCCACCGAGTTCGACGGGGCCGAATCGTATCGACACGACTACGACCTCGTCGTCGCCTGCGACGGCATCCACTCGCGCGTCAGGCGCGAGTACGAGCAGGTGTTCCGTCCGGACGTCGACCTGCGTCGCTGCAAGTTCGTGTGGCTGGGCACGCAGCAGAAGTTCGACGACGCCTTCACCTTCATCTTCGAGCGAACGCCGCACGGCTGGGTCTGGGCTCACGTCTACCAGTTCGACGCCGACACCGCGACCTTCATCGTCGAGTGCCTGCCCGAGACGTGGGACGGCTGGGGCTTTGCGGCCATGTCGACGGAGGAGACCGTCGAGACCTGCCGCCGGATCTTCGAACGGCATCTGGGCGGCCGCGGCCTGATGTCGAACGCGGCGCACCTGCGCGGCTCGGCCGTGTGGATGCAGTTCCCACGCGTGCTCTGCGAACGATGGCACCACGAGAACGTCGTGCTGATGGGCGACGCGGCGGCGACCGCGCACTTCTCCGTCGGCTCGGGATCGCGACTGGCGTTCGATTCGGCGATCGCGCTGGCCGACTACCTGCACAGCGAACCGACGATGGCGGCCGCCTTCGAGCGCTACCAGGAGGAGCGCCGGGTCGAGGTGCTGCGCCTGCAATCGGCGGCCCGCAACAGCCTCGAGTGGTTCGAGTCGGTCGAGCGCTACGTGACCCTGCCGCCGTTGCAGTTCGCCTACTCGCTGCTCACGCGCTCGCAGCGCATCTCGCACGAGAACCTCCGGCGACGCGATCCCGCGTGGCTGCGGACGGCCGAGGACTGGTTCCAGGTGGAGGCCGGCGGCACGGCGGGCCGCGCGCCGATGTTCGCGCCGTTTCGGCTGCGCGACGTGACGCTGGCCAACCGCGTGGTCGTCTCGCCCATGGCCCAGTACCGGGCCGTCGACGGTTGTCCTACCGACTGGCACTTCGTGCATCTGGCCGAGCGCGCCAAAGGCGGCGCCGGCCTCGTCTACACCGAGATGACGTGCGTCAGCCCCGAAGGCCGCATCACCCCCGCGTGCCCAGGCCTCTACGCGCCAGAACACGAAGCCGCCTGGCGGCGCATCGTCGACTTCGTCCATGCCGAGACGCCGGCGAAGATCTGCTGCCAGATCGGCCATGCCGGCCGCAAGGCGTCGGTGCAGGTGCCCTGGGAGGACGACGAGATGCCCCTCCTCGAGGGCGCCTGGGATCTGGTCGCCCCCTCGCCGGTGCCGTGGTCGCCGGCGCACGCCACACCGCGGGAAATGACGCGCGACGACATGGTCCGGGTCCGCGACGAGTTCGTGGCCGCCACGCGGATGGCCGGGCGCGCCGGCTTCGACATGGTGGAGCTGCACGCCGCGCACGGCTATCTCGTGTCGTCGTTCATCTCGCCGCTCTCGAATCAGCGGACTGACGATTGGGGTGGCAGCCTCGCCAACCGGCTGCGGTGGCCGCTGGAGGTCTTTGCGGCGATGCGCGCGGCCTGGCCCCGCGAGAAACCGATGTCGGTCCGCATCTCGGCGTCCGACTGGGTGGGCGCGGACGGCGTGACCCCGGACGAGGCCGTCGCCATCGCGCGCGCCTTTCACGCCGCGGGGGCCGACATCATCGACGTGTCGGCCGGCCAGACCTCGACGATGGCCAGGCCGGTCTACGGCCGCATGTTCCAGACGCCGTTCTCCGACCGCATCCGCAACGAGACGGGCATCGCCACGATGGCCGTGGGCAACATCACCGACAGCGACCAGGTGAACTCGATCCTGATGGCGGGCCGGGCCGACCTGGTCTGCCTGGCGCGACCACACCTGGCCGACCCGTACTGGACGCTCCACGCTGCGGTGGGCCTGAACGATCGGCACGTCTACTGGCCGCGGCCGTATCACATGGGCCGTGATCAGGCGTACCGCCTGGCCGCGCGGCAGCAGGAGGCGATGCGCGTATGACGCTCGACGGACGACGCGTGCTCATCACGGGCGGGGGCACGGGCAGCGGCGCCGATCTCGCCCGCGGCTTCTCCGACGCCGGCGCCGACGTGATCATCGCCGGCCGGCGGGCCGCAGCGCTCGACCTCGTGGCGGCGCGACACCCGCGGGTGCGCGCAGTGGCCGCCGACGTGACGAGCGAGGCCTCGGTGTCGGCGCTCTTCGCGGCAGCGGGCCCGTGCGACATCGTCATCGCCAATGCCGGCAGCGCCGTCTCGGCGCCCGCCAGCCGCACCAGCCTCGACGACCTGCGCGCGATGCTCGACGTGAACCTCGTCGGGGTCTTCCTGACCTTCCGCGAAGCGCTGAAGACGATGGGGCCGGGGGGACGTCTCATCGCCGTCGCCTCGATCGCCGGGCTGAAGGGCGTGGCTTACGCCTCGGCCTACGCGGCCGCCAAACACGGCGCCGTCGGCCTCGTGCGCTCGCTGGCGCTCGAAGTGGCGACGAAGCGCATCACGGTCAACGCGATCTGCCCGGGGTTCCTCGACACCGAGATGACCGAGCGGACGCTTGCCACGATCATGCAGACCACCGGCCGGTCGCGCGAGCAGGCGCTGGAGGCGCTGACCGCGACCAGCCCGCAGGGCCGGTTGATACGTGTCGACGAGGTCACCGCGGCCGCGCTGTGGCTGGCCTCGCCGGGGGCCGAGGGCGTGAACGGCCAGGCCATTCCGATCACGGGAGGCGAGGCGTGAAGCCGTTATCGAAGCGTCGCCTCGTCGCCTGGGTGCGGCTGCTCGCCGTCACGCGCGCGGCCGAAAACCACCTGCGCGAGTTCCTGCGCGTCAATCACGCCACGACCCTGCCGCGGTTCGACGTCATGGCCGCGCTGTACCGGCACCGCGACGGCCTGACGATGGGCGAGTTGAGCCGCGCGTTGCTCGTCTCGAACGGCAACGCCACCGCCGTCGTCGATCGCCTCGAGCACGATCGGCTGGTGCGGCGCACGCCCTCGCGTACCGATCGACGCGCCGTCGGCGTGGCGCTCACGGCAGCCGGCGTCGCCCGCTTCGAACGGCTGGCGGCCGATCACGAGGTCGAGGTCGATCGCCTGTTCGGCGCCCTCTCCACCCGCGACCTCGACACGCTCAACGACATCCTCACGCGCTCGAAGGGAGTCACGGCATGACCGCACTCGCGGGGCTCACGCCCCGGCACTTCCTGTGGCAGGTGGCCGACGGCGTCGCCACGATCCGGCTGAATCGTCCGGAGCGCAAGAATCCGTTGACCTTCGACAGCTACGCGGAGCTGCGCGACACTTTTCGTGCCCTGCCCGAGGCCGCCGACGTCGACGTCGTCGTGTTGGCGTCGAACGCCGGCAACTTCTGCTCGGGCGGCGACGTGCACGAGATCATCGGGCCGCTGGTCGGCCTCGACATGAAGGGACTGCTGGCCTTCACACGCATGACGGGCGATCTCGTCCGCGCGATGCTGCACTGCGGCAAGCCGGTGATCGCGGCCGTGGACGGCGTGTGCGCCGGCGCCGGCGCCATCCTCGCCATGGCCGCCGACCTCCGCCTGGCGACGCCCGAGGCGCGCTGTGCGTTCCTCTTCACGCGGGTCGGCCTGGCCGGATGCGACATGGGCGCGTGCGCGATACTGCCGCGAATCATCGGACAGGGTCGAGCAGCGGAGCTGCTCTACACCGGCCGGGTGATGACCGCGGCCGAGGGCGAACGCTGGGGCTTCTGGAATGCCCTGCATCCCGCTGCAGAGATCGACGCCGCGGCGACGACGCTGGCCCGCAGTCTCGCCGATGGGCCGACCTTCGCGCACGGCATCACCAAGACGCAGCTGCTCCGGGAATGGAGCATGGGACTGGACGAAGCGCTCGAGGCCGAAGCGCAGGCCCAGGCGCTCTGCATGCAGACGCGCGACTTCGAGCGCGCCTACCGGGCGTTCGTCGAGAAGACCCGGCCGGTGTTCCATGGCGACTGACGCGGCGCGCAGCTTTCTCGACTGGCCGTTCTTCGAGCCACGGCATCGCGACCTGGCCGCCGCACTCGAGACGTGGTGTGCGGCGCATCTGCCGGTGGCGCACGACGACGTCGATGCCGCGTGCCGTGCGCTGGTCGCCGCGTTGGGCGCCGACGGCTGGCTCGTTCACAGCGGTGCGAGCGAGGGCGAACGTCTCGACATCCGGTCGCTGTGCCTCATCCGCGAGACGCTGGCCCGCCACGATGCCCTGGCCGACTTCGCCTTCGCGATGCAGGGGCTGGGGATGGGCGCCGTGAGCCTGTTCGGCACGCCGGAACAGCGCACGTGGCTCGAGAAGACCCGTCGAGGCCAGGCCATCGCGGGCTTTGCCGTCACCGAACCCGGCGCCGGCTCCGACGTGGCGGCCACGGCCACTACGGCCGAACGCGTGCCCGACGGCTGGCGCCTGACGGGCGAGAAGACGTACATCTCGAACGGCGGCATTGCCGACGTCTACGTCGTGGTGGCGCGGACCGGCGAGGGCGACGGCGCGCGTGGCCTTTCTGCCCTGCTCGTGCCCGCAAACGCACGCGGGTTGACGGTGGCCGAACGCATCGACGTCCTGGCGCCGCATCCGCTGGCGCGACTGCGCTTCGACGGCGTCGTCCTGCCTGCATCCGCGCTCGTAGGCTCGCCGGGCCAGGGCTTTGCGATTGCCATGACGGTGCTCGATCACTTCCGCCCGACGGTTGGCGCGGCGGCGCTCGGCCTGGCCAGGCGCGCGTTGGCCGATACGCTGGCCCGCGTGCACCGGCCGCGGCCGTCCGGGCCGCTCGCGGGCTACCAGATGGTGCAGGGGCATCTGGCCGACATGGCGCTGCAGATCGACGCCGCCGCCCTGCTCGTGTATCGGGCGGCCTGGACGAAAGACATGGGTGCCGCCCGCATCTCGCGCGAAGCTGCGATGGCCAAGCTCTACGCCACCGAAGCCGCGCAGCAGGTCATCGACATGGCCGTGCAGCTCCACGGCGGCGACGGCGTGCGCGCCGGCGGCTCCACCGAACGGCTGTATCGCGAGATCCGCGCGCTGCGCATCTACGAGGGCGCCTCGGACGTGCAGCGGCTGGTCATCGCTCGGAGCCTGCTGGCATGAGCTTCACCCGCACGTTCACCGTGAACTTCGGCCAGTGCGATCCGGCCGGGATCGTCTTCTATCCGCGCTACCTCGAGATGCTGAACGCCACGGTGGAGGCGTTCTTCGACGATGCGCTCGACTACTCGTTCGCGCGCATTCATCTCGACGAAGGGAGCGGCGTGCCGACGGTGCACCTGGCTGTCGACTTCCCTGCGCCCTCGCGTCTCGGCGACGTGATCGTCTACACGCTGCGCGTGACCGCCGTCGGCCGCACCAGCGTCACCTTCGAGACCCGCGTGACCTGTGGGCAGGAGCTGCGCTTCACCGCGCGGCACGTGCTCGTCTGGACCCGGCCCGGTCCGGTCGCCGCGCCGTGGCCCGACCATCTCGCGCGGGCGCTCGAGGCCCAGCGCATCAAGGACGACGTGCCGTCATGACGCCTCACGACCTCTTGCATCCCGCCAACTGGAAGCCTGTGAAAGGCTACGCGCCGGGCGTCGCCGCCACCGGCCGGCTCGTCGTCACCGCCGGCCTGATCGGCTGGAACGCCGACGGGGAGTTCGAGACCGACGACTTCGCCGGCCAGACGGCCCAGGCGCTCAGAAACGTGGTGGCGGTGCTGGCCGAGGGCGGCGCACGCCCCGAGCACCTCGTGCGGCTCACGTGGTACGTCACCGACAAGCGCGAGTACCTCGCCAGCCTCGCCGAGATCGGCCGCGCCTATCGCGACATCATCGGCCGCCACTACCCGGCGATGGCGCTCGTGCAGGTGGCGGCGCTGGTCGAGGATCGCGCCAAGGTGGAGATCGAAGCCACTGCCGTCGTGCCCGTGCCGTAGCAGGAGACACCATGCTCGGACCCACCGCCCACGTCGACACCTTCACGCGCGACCGCCTGCCGCCGCCGTCGCAGTGGCCGGAGTTGACGCTGGAGCGCTTCGTCTATCCCGAGCATCTGAACGCGGCCGTCGAGTTGACGGACCGGATGGTCGACCGCGGCTTCGGCGACCGCACGGCCCTCATCGGCAACGGCCGGATCCGGACCTACAAGGAGCTGGCCGACTGGTCGAACCGCATCGCGCACGCGCTCGTGGACGACTACGGCGTGCGCCCCGGTCACCGCGTGCTGATCCGGTCGGCCAACAATCCGGCGATGGTGGCGTGCATTCTCGCCGCCATGAAAGCTGGCGCCGTCGTGGTGAACACGATGCCGATGCTCCGGCCCGGCGAGCTCTCCAAGATCGTCGACAAGGCCGAGATCGGCCTGGCGCTGTGCGACACGCGGCTGATGGACGATCTCGTCGCCTGCGCGAAGGCGTCGCGGTTCCTCGACAAGGTCGTGGGGTTCGACGGCACGGCCAACCACGATGCGGAGCTCGACCGCGTAGCGCTGAGGAAGCCGGTGCGGTTCTCGGCTGTGGCGACCGGCCGCGACGACGTGGCGCTGCTCGGCTTCACCTCCGGGACGACCGGCGAGCCGAAGGCGACGATGCATTTTCACCGCGACCTGCTCATCATCGCGGACGGCTACGCCAGGGAGGTGCTGGGTGTCACCCCGGACGACGTCTTCGTCGGCTCGCCGCCGCTCGCGTTCACGTTCGGGCTCGGCGGTCTCGTGATCTTTCCCCTGCGGTTCGGCGCCGCCGCAGCGTTGCTCGAGAACGCCAGCCCGCCCAATCTGGTGTCGATCATCCAGGAGCACCGGGCCACGGTGTGCTTCACGGCGCCCACCGCCTACCGGGTGATGCTGAAGGCCATGCAGGAGGGCGCGGACCTGTCGAGCCTGCGGGCGGCGGTGAGTGCCGGCGAGACCCTGCCCGCGCCCGTGTACGAGGAGTGGATCGCTCGCACCGGCAAGCCCATGCTCGATGGCATCGGCGCGACCGAGCTGCTGCACATCTTCATCACCAACCGCTTCGACGACCACCGGCCGGCCTCGACGGGACGGCCGGTGACGGGCTACGAGGCCCGGGTGGTCGACGCCGAGGGCCGCGAACTGCCACGCGGCACGCCGGGGCGGCTGGCCGTGCGCGGCCCGACCGGGTGCCGATATCTGGCCGACGCGCGCCAGGCCGAGTACGTGCAGCACGGGTGGAACATCACCGGCGATACCTTCGTGCACGAAGCGGACGGCACCTTCCGGTTCGCCGCGAGAAGTGACGACATGGTGATCTCGGCCGGGTACAACATCGCCGGTCCGGAGGTGGAGGCGGCGCTGCTGAGCCACGCCGACGTGCTGGAGTGCGCGGTCGTCGGGGCACCCGACGAGACGCGCGGCCAGATCGTGGAGGCGCACGTCGTGCTGGCGGCCGGCGTGACGGCCGACGAGGCCGCCGTGCTGCGGCTGCAGGAGCACGTAAAGCGCACGATTGCGCCTTACAAGTACCCGCGCCGCATCGTGTTCACGAGCGCCTTGCCGAAGACGCAGACCGGAAAGATCCAGCGGTTCAAGCTCAGGACGTGAGCGATGCGTACCTCCAGGGCCGGCCTCGTCCTCGTCGCAGTCGCAGGCCTCGCGCTGGCGGGGCCGACGCGGGCCGCGTCGGCGCAAGCGCTGGCGCCAGGCGTCATCCACGACGAGATCGCCGCGGGCGATGATCCGACCGAGACGTACGCGCTCTACCTGCCGTCCGACTACTCGCCTGATCGGCCGTGGAGCCTGCTGCTCGGCTTCCATCCCGGTGCCCGCGGCCGCGCCATCGTCGAGACCTATCGAGCGGCCGGCGAGCGCTACGGCTACATCGTCGCGGCGTCGAACACCTCGCGCAACGGCCCGTGGGAACGGTCGGCGAAAGCCGTGCGCGCGATGTCGAAGGACGTCGCGAGCCGATTCACGGTCGATGCGGCCAGGCTCTACCTGACCGGCCACTCCGGCGGCGCACGCGTGGCGATGGAGGTCGCGTCTGGCAAGAACGACATCGCCGGCGTGATCGCCTCGAGCGCCGGATTTGCTGACGGCCGCCCGCGCGCCAAGGCGAAGTTCGTCGTGTTCGCCACGGCCGGACTCGACGACTTCAACTATCTCGAGATGCGAAGGCTCGACGCCACCCTCACGACGCCGCACATGCTGGCGATCTTCGACGGCGGCCACACGCTGCCGCCGGCCGATGTCGCGATGGAGGGCATCGAGTGGCTCGAGCTGCAGGCGATGCGCCAGCAGCGGCGAGCCCAGGATCCCGCACTCGTCGCCCGATGGCTTGCGACACGGCGGACCCTGGTGGCAGCCACTGAGGACGTCGTGGGCCGGCGACTGCTGCTCTCCGGGCTGCTTGCCGACTTCGACGGGATCGCGGATCTCAGCGCGGAACGCGAGGCGTGGCGCACCGGCGAACGCGATCCAACCCTGCGCCAGGCCGTCGCCGACGACAAGGCGGCGCTTGCCCGCGAGGAACGCGATCTGCAGGACGCGCTGTCACTCGAGTCGCGCTTGCGCGATCCCGACGCCCGCGCCGCGAGCCTGGCGCGTCTCGCCGCCTTGCTCGAGTCGTGGTCGACGGCTGCACGTGCCTCAGAGCCGTCGCCCGAGCGCAGCCGGGCACGGCGCCTCCTCGGCGCGCTCGCCGGTGGCGCCGGCGAGCGAACGAAGGACGGCGACTACCGGGCGCTCGTGCAGAAGTTCCGCTGGCGCGGTTGACGCGTGAGCCGGACTGCCCCGCCGTCGATCCCGATCGACGCGACTTCCCCGATCTCTATTCGGTCTTGAGCGCTTCGTTGGGGTCGACGCCCGCGGCCCGTCTCGCGGGGACGTAGGTGGCGCACGCGGCGGCCCCCGCCAGCGCAAGCACGACGCCGACGAGCGTCGCTGGATCCGCCGGCGTGACGGCGAAGAGCAGCGACGCGAGCAGACGCCCGGCCGCCAGCGCGCCCGCGAGCCCGGCCGTCAGGCCCACCACGGTCAGCGTGGCGCCTTCGCGCACGAACATCCACACGACGTCGGCTGGCGCGGCGCCAATCGCCAACCGCAGCCCGATCTCGCTCCGTCGTTGATCCACGAGATAGGCGAGCAGCCCGTAGACGCCGATGAGCGCGAGCACCACCGCGATGCCTGCAAAGGCCAGGATCACGAGCGTCGTGAACCGGCGTCCAGCGAGCGACGCATCGACGAGCCCGGGCAGTCCGGTGACGTTGGCCAGCGGCAACAACGGGTCGAGTCCGGCCACGGCGTGCCGCAGCGAAGCGATGGAGACTCGGCGATCCCCCGCCGTGCGGACCGCGACGGTGAAGGCATCGACGGGCTGCTGCTCGTACGGCAGGTAGATCTCGGCTGGCGTGTCCTCGTCCAGGCCTCCGTACTTGACGTCTCCAACGAGACCGACGATGGTCTTCGGTCCGCTGCGCCCGCCGCTCACGAGTTCGGCGCCGATTCGAATCTGCTGGCCGATGGGGTCTCGCGCCGGGAAGAATCGCCGTGCCGCCTGTTCGTTGATGAGGACGACTTCCGGACTGGTCGCCGTGTCACGGCTGTCGAAAGGCCGTCCCTGTCGGACTGGAATCGTCATCATGCGGAAGTAGTCGGGACTGACAACCCGCAGCGAGGCCGTCGGCATGGAGGCCGAGTCAGGTTCCCGCTCGCCTTCGTGACGGAAGCCCGCGATGGTGTTGAGGTCGCTCGAGAACGGCAGACCCATCGCCACGGCGGCCGACGCCACCCCGGGCTCGGCCTGCAGCCGCGACAGCAGAGCGGAGACGAGTGTTCGCGGGCGGTCAGGATCGCCGTACCTGGCCGCGGGCAAGGACAGCGTGAAGGTCGTGACGCCTTGCGGGTCGAAGCCCGGCTCGACCTGCTGGAGCAGGACGTAGCTGCGCACCAGGAGGCCCGCAGCCACCAGCAGCATCGCGGCGCCCGCCAGTTCCGAGATCACGAGCACCCGGCGAGCGCGGGTTCCAGCCGCGCCGACGGCGCCGCGGCTGCTCGGTGCGACGACCCGGCGAGAAGAGCCGCTGGTCGCCGCCAGCGCCGGCATCAGCCCACACGCGATGCTCGTCGCGAGGGTGATCGCCAGGCCGAAGGCCAGGACCGGCAGGTCGACGGACAGGTCGGCGACACGCGGGATCGACGCGGGCCCGAGCCGCGCCACGGCGCGCACCGTGACAACGGCGATGGCCGCGCCGACCGCACCGCCCACCCCGCCAAGGACGAGGCTCTCGGTCAGCGACTGCGCGATCAGCCGCGCCCGGCTGGCGCCGAGGGCGGCGCGCATGGCCATCTCGCGACTTCGAGCCTGGCCACGCACGAGCAGCAGATTCGCGACGTTTGCACAGGCGACCAGCAGCACCAACACGACGGCGCCGAACAGGGTGGCCAGCGTGGGCCGGATGTCGCCGACGATCCGCTCGTGCAGCGGCGTGACCAACAGGGTCGCGTCCTTCTCGGAGTCGGGAAACGCCGCGGCCAGCCGATCGGCCATCGTCTGCAGCGCAGTGGTCGCCTGCCCCGGCGACACGGTGTCCTTGACGCGGGCCACCACTTGTACCCACTGCGCGCCGCGAGCCGCGTCTGCCAGTTCACGCGACGTGAAGATGAGCGGCTGCCAGAACTCTGCGGTGGCCGGAAACCTCAACGCCCGAGACGCGACGCCGACGATGGTCATGGTGCGGCCGTCGAGCGTCGTCGTCGAGTTCACGACGTCGGGACGACCGCCGAATCGCCGCCGCCACAGACCGTCCGACAGCACGACCGCGAGGCCGTCACCCTGCGCGTCGCTCTCCGCGAACGGCCGGCCGAGTGCCATCGCGGCGCCCAGGACGTTGAAGTAGTTCCAGGAGACTCTCGCACCCTGCAGCCGCTCCGGCTCGCCGCCACCCGTGAGGTTGACGGTGACCGGCGCGACGGCCGCGGCCTCGGTGAACGCCTGGCTCGGACCGACGTAGTCGCGAACATTCGGTGGCGAGAACCATGGCGACACGCGGCCGTGGTGCCCGTAGAAGAGCATCACCAGCCGGCCTGGGTCGCGATAGGGCAACGGCCGCAGCAGGATGCCGTTCACGATGGTGAAGACCGCGGTCGTCGCGCCAATGCCCAACGCCAACGTCGCCACGACCACGCCGCTGAATGCCGGCGTACGGGCGCCTGTCCGCAGGGCGTACGCCACGTCGCGGCCGACCGTATCGAGCCAGGCCCCGTGGCGACCGGTCCGCACGCGTTCCTTCGCCTGCTCGACGCCGCCGAGTTCGAGGACGGCCATCCGGCGCGCCTCCGCGGCCGCCAGGCCGGCGCGCATCTTGTCGGCGGCCGCCATCTCGACGAAGGCCTGCATCTCGTCGTCGAGGTCTCGTTCGGCCTGGTCGCGGCCGGTGATCCAGCGCACGATCGACGCAAGACGCTGCAGGAGCCTCACGCCCCCTCCAGCACGCTGGTCACGGCGAACGACGCGCGATCCCACCGCTCGCGATGCCGTTCGAGCTGGCGACGCCCGGCGGCGGTGAGACGGTAGTACTTCGCCCGGCGGTTGTTCTCGGTCGGGCGCCATTCGGCCTTCAACTGGCCGTCCTGTTCGAGCCGGTACAGCGACGGAAACAGCGAGCCGGGGTTCACCTGGAACTGCTCGCGGCTGAGGACGGCCAACCGCTGCGAGATGCCGTAGCCATGCAGCGGCTCGCGCGCGAGGATCGTCAGGATCATCAGGTCGAGCGTCCCTTGCGGGATGTCCAGCTTGTCCATCGCTCTCCTTTAGGCTGGCTAGATGAGCCGAGGGTGCCGCAGTTCATTTAGGTTGTCAAGATGAGCGGCGGCTTCGGGTAGAATGCGCCGCATTCCCCATGTCGCGACGCCTCGGGCTCCTCGGAGTGGCGATGCTGGTGTGTCTCGCCTCGGCCACGGCGGCCGGGGCCCAGGCGCGCGTCGGCGTCGTCGGCATCGCCGCCGAGGTGATCGCGGTCGAACAGCGCCTGAAGGACGTGCGCGACGTGACGGTGCGCGGCATCACTTTTCGCATCGGGACGCTCGACGGGCGTGAGGTCGCCGTGGGCCGCTCGGGCACCGGCAAGGTGAACGCGGCGATCGTCGCGACGCTGCTCGTGAGCCATTTCGATCCCGCCGCCCTGCTCTTCTCCGGCACGGCCGGCGCGATCGATCACACGCTGTTTCCTGGCGACGTGGTGATCGGCGCCGCCGTCGCGCAACACGATACCGGCATCGTGACCCCCGCCGGCACGCAGCGGCGCCCGCTGCGCAGCACCGTCACGGGCGAACTCGACCCGATTCTGCTGCCTGCGCCTCCTGCCCTGCTGACCGCGGCGCGAGCGGCCGCCGCCGGATTGAAGCTGCCGCGAGCGTTGGCCGACGACGGCAAGCGCGTGCCGCGCGTCGTCGAAGGCGTGATCGTCACCGGCGACACGTTCATCGCGGATGCCGGCAAGCGCGACGAGCTCCGCGCCAACCTCGGCGCCGCCGCCGTCGAGATGGAAGGGGCGGCCGTCGTCCAGGCGTGCCGCACGTTCGCCGTGCCGTGCCTGGTGATCCGCAGCATCACCGACCGGGCCGACGGCAGCGCGTCGGGCAGCTACGACCGGTTCCGCGACGCCGCCAGCGAGAATGCGGCCGCCGTGGTGACGGCGACGATCACCCGGTTGCCGTAGGTCGAGTGGTGCGGCTGATACCAGTCACGCGGGATCCGGGACCGCGGTAATCACGCCGCACTCACGGCGCGTGGGCAACGGCGACGCGAGTGCTCAGCGGTAGCAGGAAGCGTCCGTTCTTCGTCGCTTTGGCGATCACCTCCTGGCTCTCGCTCGCCACCTGACCGGCCAACTCGGCGCGCGCGGCCTCGCTCATCGCCTTCCCTTTCTCGCTCATGCCGATCGCCGCCATCGCGTTCAGGCGCGCGAAGAGAGCGCCGTCCGCGAACTGGACATCGCGCGTGAGCTGCTCGACGCCGACATCGCGGAAGCCGCCCTCGGTCAGCAGCGCCCCGAGCGCCTCGGCCTCGCCGAAGCTGTGACGGGAATCGACGATGGGCCCGAGATGTCGCTCGACCACCGCGTTGAAGGCCTGCATCTCGGGCAACTGGGCCAGCGAGCACCACGTCGCGATCGCCAGGCGGCCACCCGAGTCGAGCACGCGACGCATCTCACGAACCGCCGCCGGCTTGTCGGGCATGAACTGCAGGCCCTGATGGCAGGTGAGCACGGTGAACCGCTCGTCGGCGGACACCGGTAGGGCGGTCGCGTCACCCTGCCGCCAGTCGATGGATGGATCGACGGACCGGGCAACCGCCAGCATCGGGGGCGCGAGGTCGACGCCCACGATGTGCGCATCCGCGCCGAGACGCTCACGCGCGACGCGGGCGACGATGCCGGTGCCACAGGCAACGTCGATCACGCGGTCTCCGGGCCGGGGCGCCACCCGCTCGAGCAGGACCTCCGCGAATGGGCGGAACAGGGGGCCGACGAGCGCACTCTCGTAGATTTCAGGAAACGACTTCGCTGCGAACAGGTGGGCTTCCGACATCACGAGCCTCCTCGAAACATCGCCTCGCCTCGCTAGCCTAGCATCGGGCCCGCCGTCGTGAGCGTGGCGCCGACGCGCACCAGCGCCGCCGCACCCGAGCAACCTTCAGGGTAGACTCCGCTCTCCGGAACACCTGGGAGGGAGCGCATGGAGCGTCGAGACTTCCTGAAATGGATCGGAGCGGGCTCGGCGAGTGCAGCCGCAGGCACGCCGGACACGTTGGCGCCGGGATCGGCTCCCACGGCGGCCAGCCAACCCTCAGTCCAGCCAGCTGCCGCGGGGCGCGTGCCCCGCTACGACATCCACACCCATCACTACACGGCCGGATTCTTCGAGGTGGTCCGCGCCAGCGGCGGCGAGTTCTCGTTCGGCACCGACCCGACCGGCCGGACGATCATCACCTACAAGGGCTCGCGGTTCTTCGGCGTGCAGCCGGCCATGACCGACGTCAACCTGCGGCTCGCCGCCATGGACCGCGCCGGCATCGACGTGGCGGTCATCTCGCTCTCGACGCCCAACGTGTTCTTCACGACCGGTGACCGGCAGGGGTTCGTCGCGCGGATGATGAACGACGCCTACGCCGAGACCCGGGCCGCGCACCCGACGCGCTTCCGGTGTTTCGCGTCGATCCCGATGGACAGCCCGGACGAAGCGCTGAAGGAACTGGACCGGGCCATCAACACGCTGAAGCTGAATGGCGTGGTGCTGCTGAGCAACATCGGCGGCCGTCCGCTCACGGCTCCGCAATACCGGCCGTTCTTCCAGGAAGCGAACCGGATGAAGCTGTGCATCTTCCTGCATC
>CADEDM010000032.1 GCA_902826065.1 uncultured Acidobacteriota bacterium
TCGCGCAGCGAGATCGCCTCGCGGTTCGGGTTCGGAATCTGGATGCCGACGGTCGACTTGCCGGGGATGCGATCGATCAGCACCGACTCGGCCTGCATCGCCAGGCAGAGGTCGTCGGAGAGGCCGGTGACCTTGCTGTACTTCACGCCGGCGTCGGGCTTGAACTCGAACGTCGTCACGACCGGGCCCGGGTGGATCTGCACGACGGCGCCCTCTACCGAGAACTCGCGGCACTTCTCCTCGAGTTGCCGCGCGGCGTCCATCAGCTCGCGCTCATCGACCTTGCGCTCGCCCTTGGCGGGATCGAGCAGCGACGATGGCGGCAGCACGTAGGCGCCACCGCGACGCGCCGCCGGGGGCATGGGCTCGGCGTCGGCGAGCGGCAGCGGCGAGGCGACGGGCAGGGCGGGCTTCGGGACCGGACGGCGAGCCACGACCGGCGGGCCTGACGGTGACGACGGTGCCGGAGGATCGGCCACCGGCCGGGTATCCGGCGTGGCGACGCGGGTGCGCGGTGGCGGCGGCGCGAGGTCGGCGGCCTTCTTCAGCGCGGCGGCGGATTCGGGGATGGCGCCGTCCTTCGCGGCGTGCTTGGCCAGCACCTCGCGGCGCTGTTTCGTGCGCCGGCGTTCGTCGAGCCAGGTGGCGATGCGGCCGCGTAGCGACAGCCCCGCCACACCGGCGACCTCGACGCCCTGCGTGAAGAGGCGCCCGAACGAGACCTGCGTCGTGAGGACGATGGCCAGGCTGAGCAGCGTCAGCAGCACGATCGCGGCGCCGGTGCGATTGAGGTAAGCCGAGAGCGCCGCCGCGACGATCTGCCCCAGGAATCCGCCGGCTTCGTAGGTGCGCGAGCCGGCCGTCGCCGTGCCGATGGCCAGGCTGAGCAGCGCGCTCGCGCCGCCGAGCAGGATCGCCAGGCCCGTCGCCTTGGTGTAGACCGCGTCGATCGGCCGGCACCAGAAGTAGTGCCAGCCGGCGGTCGCGACCAGCCCGGGCAGCAGATACGAGGCGAAACCCAGCACCTGGAACGACAGCTCGGCGAGGAACGCGCCCACCGGCCCGATGAAGTTGGCCGGCAGGTCGTTGTCGCCCGTGGCGAAGAACCACGCCGCGTCGTTCGGGTCGTAGCTCACGAGCGCGATGAGCCAGATGAGGCTCGCCGCGAACAGCGCCACGCCCACCACCTCGCTCACGCGCCGCGAGAGCGACGAGCCGAAGCCCGCCGACATCGTCACCGTCGATACCTGTTTCACCGCCACGCCGTCAGATCTCCATCACCACGGGCAACACCATCGGGCGCCGGCCGGTCCGGCGCTTGAGAAACCGACGAACCTCGCCACGAATCCGTTCCTTCAGCAACCCCTCGTCCGAGCGCTCGCCCGGCGAGCACGCGTCGATCACCTCGGCCAGGAACTTCGCAGTCTCGCCGAGCACGTCACCGGCCGTCGTCCCGGGCACGAAGCCGCGCGCCACCAGTTCGGGCAGGCCCTCACGCGCGCCCGACTGGCGGTTCATCACCACGACCGGCACCACCAGGCCGTCGGCGGCCAGCTGGCGGCGATCGCGAATCATCTCGCCGTCCACGGCACCGCTGCCGGCGCCGTCGATCAGCACGCGCCCGGTCGTGACGCTGTCGACCACGCGCCCACCCTCGTCGTCGAAGCGGATGCGATGGCCGTTTTCGGCCAGGATCACCGTCGTGGGCGTCGGCGCGCCGCCGGTGACCGCCTGCGCCACGCGCGCGTGTTTGGTGAGCTGCCGGTACTCGCCGTGGACCGGCACGAAATAGCGCGGGCGCACCAGCGCCAGCACCAGCTTCAGTTCCTCGGCGCTGCCGTGTCCCGACACGTGCACGTGCCGCGTGTCGGCGGTGACGACGTTGGCGCCGCGCCGGGCGAGGTGGTTGACGACGCGGCCGATCGCCTTCTCGTTGCCGGGAATCGCCCGCGCCGAGAAGACCACGGTGTCGTCGTGACCGACCGAGACGAAGCGATGGTCGTCGATGGCGATGCGCGACAGCGCGGCCTGCGGCTCGCCCTGCGAGCCGGTGACGAGGCAGACGACGTCGCCGGGCGGCAGGCTGGCCACGTCGCTGTCCTTGACGGCGACGCCGGTGGGCACGCGCAGGTAGCCGAGGCGCTGGGCGATCTCGGAGTTCTCGACCATCCCGCGGCCGACGAACGCCACCTGGCGATCGAAGCGCGCCGCCAGGTCGACGACGAGCTGCATGCGGTAGATGCTCGAGGCGAACGATGCCACGACCACGCGACCGCGCGTGGTCGCCAGCACCTCGTCGAAGCCGTCCTTGACGTCCGACTCGGAGCCGGTGACCCCTGGGCGGTCGACGTTGGTGCTGTCGGCGAACAGCGCCAGGACGCCGGCCGCACCCAGCGCGGCCAGCCGGCCGAGGTCCGTGGGCTGGCGATCGAGCGGCGTGGGATCGATCTTGAAGTCGCCGGTGTGAACGATCACGCCCTGCGGCGTGTGGATCGCCACCGCGACGCAGTCGGGCATGCTGTGCGTGACGCGGATGAACTCGACGCGGAACCGGCCCACGGTGATCGAGTCGCCGGCCTGCATCTCGCGACGCCGCTCACCGAGGTCCTGGTCGTGCTCCTCGAGCTTGTTGTCGAGCAGCGCCAGCGTGAAGGGCGTGCCGACGACCGGGCCGACGACGCGCGGCAGCACGAACGGCACGGCGCCGATGTGGTCCTCGTGGCCGTGCGTCAGCACCAGCGCGTCGACCGTGCCGCGTTCGTCGAGGTAGTCGCAGGCGGGTACGACGCGATCGACGCCCGGCAAGTCGGCCTCGGGAAACATCGAGCCGGCGTCCACGAGGATGGTCGTCTCCCCACACGAGACGGCCATCATGTTGAGGCCGAACTCGCCGAGGCCCCCGAGGGGCACGACATCGACCGCCGGGGTGCCCGGCGGCGTGGACGACGACGCGAACATGCGAATCCCAGTCCGGAGGGTCCGGATGCGGGCGCAAGGCAGACACCTACGCCGGGCGGCGAGGCATCCGCGCCTGGTCGGTCATCGGAAAACCCGACGCTCGAGACCGACACCAGGACGCTGGGACGTCCTGAAACTACGGGCGGGCTGGCCGCAAACTATAGCACAGTCGCCGCCTGCCAGGCGTCCGCAAGTGCCGAGAATTCAACGAGGTGCAGCGTCTCCGGACGGCGCGTGCCGTCGACGCCGGCGGCCCTCAGCACGCGGCCGACGTCGACCTTGTCGGCGGTGCCCAGCGCCTTCAATCCGTTTGCCAGGGTCTTGCGCCGTTGGGTGAACGCGGTCCGCACCAGACGGTCGACGACGCCGGGATGCGCGACCGCGGGTGAGGGACGCCGAACCTCGAGCCTGACCAGCGCGGAGCGCACCTCGGGCGCCGGCCGGAACGCCCCCGGCGGCAGCTCGAGCACCCGGGTGGCGTCGGCCCAGAGCGCGGTGAGCACCGTGAGCACCCCGTACTCGCGCGTGCCCGGCCGGGCGGCGAGCCGGTCGGCCACCTCGGCCTGGAGCATGACCGTGGCGTCGGTGAAGCCGGCGTGCGCCGCGTGCCATCGGGCGAGGCGGAACAGGATCGGCGACGACACGTTGTACGGCAGGTTGCCGACGACACGGAAACGCGGCGTGGCCCCGGCCGCGAGCCAGCCGGCGAGGACGCCGTCGATGTCGTCAGCCAGTACGTCACCGGTGTGCACCGTCACATGAGGCAGCGCCCGCGCGGCGAGGGTCGACGCCAGATCGCGATCCACTTCGATGGCCAGCAACCGGCCCACGCGCGCCGCCAGCGGCAGCGTGATGGCACCGAGGCCGGGACCGATCTCCACCGTCTGGTCCTCGGGCGACGGCGTGCAGGCGGCGACGACGCGATCGCGCCACGCCGCCTCGAGGAAGTGCTGACCGAATCGCTTGCGGGCGCGAATCATCGTTCGTTCCCGCCCGGGCCGTCCTCGGGCTCCGCCTCGCCGCGCCAGTAGCGCTCCTCGATCGTCATGATCTCGTCTTCGCTCAGGCCGAAGTAGTGACCGAGCTCGTGGATCAGCGTCTCGCCGATCACGCCGACGACGTCGCCGTCTTCCGCCGCGTCATCCTCGATCGGCCCCTGGAACAGCAGCACGCGATCGGGGAGGTCGTTGCCGTGGGTCCACTGCCGCTCCGGCAACGGCGTGCCCTGATACAGCCCGAGCAGCGTGTCCGGCGGCTCGATGCCCATGTCGTCGAGGAGGTCGTCGTCGGGTTGGTCCTCGATCACGATGGCGACGTTGCGCACGTGGGCCGAAAAGCGCGGCGGTATCGAGTCGATCGCTTCCGCGACCAGGGCGCGGAAGGCTTCGCGGGTCATCGCCGTTTGCGGGCCCGGCCCCGTCCACGCACGGCCGTGACCGCCGCCGGCCGCTTCTTCGCCGTGGCGGCACGTGAACGTGCCGGCACCGTGGCCCGGGTGCGGACCGCCGGCGTGCCCCGCGCGGCCACCGGCCGCGCACGCCGCGTGCCGGTGATCGCGAACGGGCACAGCGTGCGCGCGTGGCACACGTCGCACGTCGGGGTCGGCAGGCAGATGCGCCGGCCGTGCAGGATCAGCGTGTCCGAGACCCGCGTCCACTGCTCGGGCGGATACAGGGCGGTGAGCGCCGACTCGGCCTTCACGGCATCGTCGGTGTGGATGAGGCCGAGGCGTCCTGCCACGCGCAGCACGTGGCGATCCACCGGCAAGCCGGGCACGCCGAGCGCGTGCCCCAGCACGACGTTCGCGGTCTTGCGGCCGACGCCCGGCAGCGTCACCAGGGCGGCCATGTCGGCGGGGACCTCGCCGCGATGCGTCTCGAGCAGGGCAGCGGAGAGCCCGATGATGGCCTTCGCCTTCTGCCGGAAGAACCCCGTGGCGTGGATGATCGCCTCGACCTCCGAGGCGTCCGCCGACGCCAGGGCGCGCGCGTCGGGATAGCGGGCGAAGAGCACGGGTGTGACCGCGTTCACGCCGCGATCGGTGGACTGCGCCGAGAGCACCGTGGCGACCAGCAGCTCGAACGGCGTGCGGTAGTCGAGCTCGGTATCGGCGCCGGGGTGATGCGTGGCCAGCGCCTCGAAGATCGCCGCCGGCGTCGCGGCCGCGGATCGCGCCATGTCAGTGCACCGGGCCTTTGGGTCCCTGGTTGACGGTGGACTCGGTGTAGACCCGCAGGTTCTCCTGCAACGCGGCGATCAACGGACCGATGAACTGCACCGGCAGCACGATCCGCGCTCGCACCGGCGCGCGGACGACGTGATCCTGCTCGGCCTCGCGGATCTCCTTCTCGGACAGCGGCTGCACTTCGCAGAACGTGAGCGTGAAGTCGAACGGCGTATGCGCCACCGCGCAGAAGTTCGCGTACTGCCGATCGGGCCCTGGTCCGTCGTCGGGGACGATGGTGAAGTTGATCTGCTTGTGGTCGGCCATCGGCGTAGCTTATCAGCCCGCCTTCGCCCCGGCGGCTGGCCGGGCGTCGGCGCCGGGCTGGCGCCACGCGCCGTCGTCGCTTCAGTAGCGGCGCATCACGCCGACGACGACGCCCTGGATCTGCACGTCCTGCGGGTCGGCGAAGATCGGCTGCATCGACGTGTTCGCCGGCTGCAGGCGGATGCGGCCGTTGTCGCGGTAGAAGGTCTTCAGCGTGACGTCGGCGTCCTTCAACAGGGCCACCACCATCTCGCCGTTGTTCGCCGTCTTGCGGTCTTCCACCACGACCCAGTCGCCGTCGCGAATCTGCTCGTCGATCATCGAGTTGCCCTTGACGCGCAGCACGTAGGTGTCGCGGCTGCGGCCCAGCAGCGCCTCGGGCACGGCGATCGTCTCGGCGGTGGCAATGGCCTCGATCGGCTGTCCGGCCGCGACATAGCCCATCAGCGGCAGCTCGATCGCGCGCCCGCCACTGGGGCCGGCCAGCAGTTCCACCGAGCGGCTGCGATTCCACGAGCGCTTGATGAACCCCTTGGTCTCGAGGTTCGTCATGTGCTTGTGCACGGTGGCGAGCGACGACAGGCCGAAGCGCTGGCCGATCTCTTCCAGGCTCGGCGCGTAGCCGTGCTGCTGGATGAACTCGTTGAGGTAGTCGAGAATCTCTCGCTGGCGCTTGGTGAGCGGCTGCACGGCGTCCCTCCGGGTAGGCGAAGAAAGAGCCAAACCGGAGGCCAGCTTACACAAACAAAAAGCGAAAATCAACGTCGGTGTCAGCCGGTATCATGCGCATCCGTGCGCCTGCCGCTGTCGTTGCCCCCGCCGCGTTCCTTCGATGCCCTGTGCGTGGGCCTGAACAGCATCGACCTGCTGGCCGAGGTCGATGGCTACCCGGCGGCGAACGCCAAGGCGCGGTTGCAGGGCTTCAGCCAGCGCCCGGGCGGACAATCGGCCACGGCGGCCGTGGCCCTGGCGCGGATGGGCCTCCGCACCGGGTACATCGGCCGCGTCGGGCACGACGACTACGGCCGCCAGGGCCTCGAGAGCCTGCGCGTCGAAGGCGTCGACATCGCCGATGTGGTCACCGTGCCCGACGCCACGAGCCAGTTCGCCGTGATCCTCGTGGACCGCGCGTCGGGCACGCGCACGGTGCTCTGGCATCGGCACGCGGGCTTGGCGATGGTGCCGGACGACGTGCCAGCGCGCGCCGTCGCCGCCGCCCGCGTGCTCCACGTCGACTGCCACGAGACCGCCGCCGTCACTGCGGCCGCCGAGGCCGCCCGCACCGCCGGGACGCGCACCGTGATTGACGTCGAGCTCGTCCGGCCCGGGATGGATCGGCTGCTGCGCGCCATCGACGTGATCATCGCCGCCGAGGCGTTTCCCGCCGCCTACACCGGCGCCTCGTCGCTGGGTGACGCGTTGGCGCGTCTGCAGGCCGAGACGGGCGCCGCGCTGGTCTGTGTGACCCTTGGCGAAGAGGGGAGTCTCGCCCGGTGTGGCGGGCGCGAGATTCGGACGCCGGCCTTCAGCGTCCCGGTGGTCGACACGACCGGGGCCGGCGACGTCTTCCGCGCCGGGTTCATCGCCGCCTGGCTGCACGGCGGCGACGCCATCGAGGTGGAGGAGGCGCTGCGCTGGGCCAACGCCGTCGCGGCCATGAAGTGCCGGGGACTGGGCGCCCGGACCGCGATCCCGACGCTGGCCGACCTGCACGGGTTCATGGCCGGGCGCATGTAACCTGTGGGCTGGCCCCCCGGTCCAACGGGGTGAGACGACGTGCCATGCGCTCCGACGCCACCGCGCTCCCGTGGTCCGACGCGGCTGCGGCCGGGTCATCGATGACCGAGGCGGCCGCTCCCGACGCTGCCGACGACGCGGCTCTCGTGGCCGCGGCGCAGCGCGGCGACACGGCCGCGTTCGACGCGCTCGTCACGCGCCACCGGCGGTCGGTCTACCAGGTCTGTTACCGCTTCGTGCCGCACCACGACGACGCCGCCGATCTGACACAGGACACGTTCGTGAGGGCGTGGAAGGCACTGGGCCGATTCCGCGGTCAGGCCCGTTTCAGCACGTGGATCTATCGCATCGCGGTGAACGTCAGCCTCAACCGCGTGAGCCTCAAGACCCCCGCGGCGGAGTCTGCCGACTTCGACCTCGTGGCCGACAGCCACACGCCCGCGCCTGGACACGCGCTGGCCGAACGCCAGCGTGCGGCGGCGGTACGACGCGCGGTGCAGTCGCTGCCGCCGCGGCAGCGCGAGGCGCTCATCCTGCGCACGTATCACGAGCTGTCGCATCAGGAGGTGGCGGAGATCGTCGGCACGACGGTCGGCGCCGTGAAGGCCAACGTGTTCCACGCGCTCGCCAATCTCCGCCGGCGTCTCGAGGGCAAGGTATGAACCGCTGCCTCTCGCCCGACGAGATCATCGACGCGGTCGACGGCGCGCTGGGCACCGATCGGCGCGCGCATCTCACGACGTGTGCGGCCTGCCAGCACGCCGCCGCCGACGTCCGCGACGCGCTGGCACGGGCCGACCTCGGTGCCGTGCCTGAGCCCCCCGCGGCGTTCTGGCCGTCGATCAACGCCCGCGTGCGCGAGGCCATCGCCGACGACACGGACGCGCGCGGCTGGCGCGCCGTGTGGCGGTGGGAGGTGGTGGTGCCGCTGGCTGGCCTGACGCTGGTCGTGGTGGCGCTGGCGTCGGCCGTCGATGGCGTGGTCCCTCGGACCGGCGACCTCACGGCCAGCGACCCCGCGGCGCTGACGACGGGCGAGCGCCTGCCTGCCGACGCCGCGCTCGACGACGATGCGCTCGCGCTGGTCGAAGACCTGGCCGCGTTGCTGCCAGAGGGCGGCTGGGACGCGCTCGGCGTCACGCGCCTGCCGGACCTCGATGTGGCCGCCGCGGCGCTGTCGGCCGACGAGCAGGCCGCGCTGGCCGCCCTTCTTCAGTCGGCCGTGGAACGGCCCAAGTCATGACCAGTCCTCGCCTCGTTCGCACGATCAGCCGGCTCGCGATCGTCGTGGCGACGGTGGGTGCGGGCGCACCCGCGATCGCGCAGCCCGCTGCGTCCCCCGGTGCCACGGACCTCCGCCCGGGTGAGATTCAGCGCCTGTTCGACGCTTACCTGGTCATGGAAGCCCAGCAGGCGCTGGGTCTCACGGATGCCCAGTACCCCGGGTTCCTCGGACGTCTCAGGGCGCTGCAGGACACCCGCCGAAAGCAGCTGCAGGCGCGCGCCGGGCTGCTCGGCGAGTTGGCGCGGCTCAGTGCGCCGCGCGCGGCCCAGCCGGCCGACGAGGGCGTGATTCGGGATCGTCTGGCGGCGCTGCAGGAGCTGGAATCGCGCAGTGCCGCCGAGCTGCGCAAGTCCTACCAGGAGCTCGACGCGCTGCTGGAGCCGCGGCAGCAGGCCCGGTTCCGCGTGTTCGAAGATCAGATCGAACGCCGCAAGCTCGAGCTGATGCTGCGGGCGCGGCAGAACGCCAGGCAGCAACGCCAGCAGCGCCGCCAGCAGTGAGCGGCGGCCCGACCGCCGCGCTACAATCGAGACGACGTCCCGCCCGACGGGACCGGAGGCTCTCTCGATGCGCACCCGACTCACGCTCGCGCTCATCGTCGTCTCCGTGGTCGCCGCGGCGGCCGCGCAGTCGCCGCAGTTGCTCGCCGACACGACGTATTCGAAGCTGCAGGCCGTCATCCAGGGCAGCACGGCCGGCCCGGCACGCGCCGGCAGCGCGTCACGGCGCACGGTGTTCAGTCAGACCGAGATGAACGCGTATCTCAAGTACCGGGCGAACACCTGGCTGCCGACCGGCCTCACCGACGCGACGGTGCAGTTCATCGGCCCGAATAAGGTGGCGACGCTCGTCACCGCGGATCTCGACGGCGTCCGCAAGAAGAGCTCGGGCGGCTGGTTCGATCCGACGGCCTACCTGAGCGGACGGCTGCCGGTCTACGTGACCGGCACACTCGTCACTGCCGACGGCCGCGGCCGCTTCGCCCTCGAGCGCGCCACCGTCGACGGCATCCCGGTGCCGAAGCTCTTCATCGACGAACTGCTGGCGTACTACACGCGCACGCCGGATCAGCCGTCGGGCATGCGGCTCGAAGAGCCGTTCGTCCTTCCGTCCGAGATTCGCCGCATCGACTTCACGCCCGGCGAGGCTGCCGTCATTCAGTAGAATCGCGGGGGATGCGCGACGATCCCCTGCAGACCCCGCTTCAGTTCCTGAAGGGCGTCGGCCCGCGCAAGGCCGCGGATCTCGAGAAGGCCGGCCTGCGCACGGTCGAGGATCTCCTCGTCTGCTTCCCGCGGCGCTACGAAGATCGCAGCCGCTTCCAGCCCATCGCCTCGCTGCGCCCCGGCGCCACCGCCGCCATCCTCGGCACCATCATCTCGTGCGGCGTCGCCTCGACGCGGCGGCCCGGGTTCTCGCTCTTCACCGCGCTCGTGCAGGACGAGAGCGGCCAGGTGAAGGTGGTGTGGCCGAACCAGAAGTTCCTCAAGGACGTACTGAAGCCGCACCAGCGCGTCGTGCTCTTCGGCCGCACCGAGTACTGGGGCAGCCGCGGCCTCCAGCTCACCGCGCCCGAATACGAGGTGCTGCAGGACGACGGCGAAGGGGAGCCGCTGCACACCGGCCGCATCGTCCCCATCTACGAGCGCACGGGGTCGGTGACGCCGAACGTCCACCGCACGCTCACGCATCGGGCGCTCGAGACGTTGACGGCCCCGCTGCCCGACGTCGTGCCGGCGACGTTGGCCAGCCGCCACGGCTGGCCCGACCGCCGCACCGCGTTCCGCCAGACGCATTTCCCCGATCCCGAGACGGCGATCGAGGCGTTGAACACCGCGGCCACGGCCGCGCAACGGCGCATCATCTTCGAGGACTTCTTCGTCTACCAGACCGGCCTGGCCCTGCGCCGCCGCGAGAACGCCGCCGTGCGCAAGCCGCACGTCGTGCGCGTCGACGACGCCCTGCGCCAGCGCGTGCGCGACGTGCTGCCGTTCAAGCTCACCGCAGGCCAGCGTGAGGCGGTGCGCGAGATCGTCGCCGACATGCAGCGCGCCTGGCCGATGCAGCGCCTGCTGCAGGGCGACGTCGGATCGGGCAAGACGGTCGTCGCGTTCCTGGCGGCGATGGTGGCGCTCGAGAACGGCTTCCAGGTCGCCGTGATGGCGCCGACGGAGCTGCTGGCCGAGCAGCATCTGCACACGTTCCAGCGCTGGCTGTTCGGCACGCGGTTCCGGGTCGGCCTGCTGGTGGGGAGGCAGGGCGACGGCGCACGCCGCCGTCTGACGGAAGAGATCGCGGCGGGCGAGGTCCAGCTCGTGATTGGCACGCACGCCCTGGTGCAGGAGGCGGTGCGCTTCCGCGCGCTCGCGCTCACCGTCGTCGACGAGCAGCATCGCTTCGGTGTGCTGCAGCGCGGCCTGCTCGCCGAGAAGGGCCTCCATCCGGACGTCCTGTTGATGACGGCCACGCCGATTCCGCGCACCCTGGCGCTCACCGCGTGTGGCGACATGGACGTGTCGGTGATGCGCGACCGCCCGCCCGGACGTCAGCCGGTGCAGACGCTGGTGCGCCCGGAGTCACGGCGCGACGAGATCTACGGCCTGATCCGCGCCGCCGTGGCGGCCGGCCGCCAGGTCTACGTCGTCTACCCGATCATCGAGAGCTCGGAGAAGACCGATCTCAAGGCGGCGACGACGATGGCGGCGCACCTCACCGAGTCGGTGTTCCCTGAGCTCACCGTCGCGCTGCTGCACGGACGCCTCAAGGCCGACGAGAAGGAGGACGTCATGGCGCGCTTCGCCGCCGGCCGCATCGACGTCCTCGTCAGCACCACCGTCATCGAGGTCGGCGTCGACGTCCCGAATGCGACGGTGATGGTCGTGGAGCACGCCGAGCGCTTCGGCCTGGCGCAGCTCCACCAGCTTCGCGGCCGCATCGGCCGCGGCGCGCACGCGTCGACATGCGTCCTGCTCTACGCGGCGCCGTGGAGCGAGGAGTCGCGCGCACGGTTGACGGCCGTCGCCGACTCCGAGGACGGCTTCGCGCTGGCCGAGCAGGATCTGGCGCTGCGCGGTCCCGGCGATCTATTCGGCACCCGTCAGTCCGGCGTGCCCTGGCTGCGCGCCGGCGATCCGGTCCGCGACGCCGACCTCCTGGGACTGGCCCACGACGAGGCGCGGCGGCTGGTCGACGCGGGCGAGGTGCCGCCGGCGCTCGAGGCCCACGTGCGACGCGTGTGGCACCAGCAGTTCGGCCTGGTCACGGTCGGCTGACCGGCTCATCATGCGCATCATCGCCGGCACGCTGAAGGGCCGCACCCTGGCCTCGCCCACGTGGGACGGGCTGCGCCCGACCTCCGATCGCCTGCGCGAGACGCTCTTCAACGTGCTCGGCGCCGAGGTCGACGGCGCCCGCGTCCTCGACGTCTGCAGCGGCACCGGCGCGGTCGCGATCGAGGCGGTGAGCCGCGGGGCGATCGGCGCCACGTGTCTCGACGCGGATGCGCGCGCGGTGGCGTTGATTCGCGCCAACGCCGCGCAGTGCGGCGTGGAGAATCGCTGTATGATCGTGCGCGGCGAGGCGCCACGGGCGCTGACGTCGGCGGCGCTCGGCGGGCCGTTCGAGGTCATCGTGCTCGATCCTCCGTACGCGGCGCCGTGGATCGACGAGGCGGTCGCGGCGGCTGCGGCACTCGTCGCGCCGGGCGGGCGGGTAGTGCTCGAGCACGCGGCGAAGCGGACGCCTCCAGAGGTCCCCGGCCTGCGGCTGGAGCGCACACGGCGGGCCGGCGACTCGGCGCTCACGACATACCGCGCGCCAGCGGCCGGCGAGAGGAGAGCGGAGCAGGGATGAGCAGCAGCGGCACGACGGGCTCGCGACTGGCCGTCTATCCCGGGTCGTTCGACCCGATCACCAACGGCCACGTCGACATCATCGAGCGCGGCCTGCGGCTGTTCGACCGGGTCGTCGTCGCCGTGCTGCGCAACGAGGCGAAGGCGCCGCTGTTCAGCGCCGCCGACCGCGCGCAGCTCGTTCGCGACGTCTTCGGCGATCGGCCCGGACTCGAGGTCGACACCTTCGACGGCCTGCTGGTCGACTACGCCGCCGCGCGCGGCGCCGCGGTGATCGTCAAGGGTCTGCGCAGTGTCGCCGACTTCGAATACGAGTCGCAGATGGCGCTCATGAACCGGCGCCTGCGGCCGGCCATCGAGACCATGTTCCTCATGCCCGCCGAGCCGTACGCCTACACCAGCTCGCGCCTCATCAAGGAAGTCTGCCGCCTGGGCGGCGACATCCGTGGCCTCGTGCCTCCCCTGGTCGAGGAACGCCTGCAGCGCACCTTCGCGCTGCAGCGCGATCCCCATTCCGCCCCGAGATCCGTATGACGTTCGCCAACCGCCTGGCCCGCGTGGCCCCGTCGCCCACCCTGAAGGTCGCCGCCGAGGCCGACCGCCTGCGCCGCGCCGGCGTCGACGTCGTCGATTTCGGTGCTGGCGAGCCCGACTTCCCGACCCCCGCCAACGTGGCGACTGCGGGGCACAAGGCGATCGACGCCGGGTACACGAAGTACACGCCGTCGGCAGGCGCGGCGGATGTCCGTGAGGCGGTGTGTCACCGGGCCCGCGAAGACTACGGCGTGGGCTTCACGGCCGCCGAGGTGCTGGTCACGGCCGGCGCCAAGCAGGCGTTGTACAACACCGCCGTCGTGCTCTTCGACGACGGCGACGAGGTGATCACGCACTCGCCGTTCTGGCCGACCATCGTCGATCAGGTGCTGCTCTGTGGCGCGACGCCGGTGCTGGCGCGCGGCCGCCGCGATCGCGGCTTCGTCGTCGAGGCCGACGAGATCCTCGATCGCGTCACGCCGAAGACGAAGGCCATCATCCTCAACACGCCGTGCAACCCCTCGGGCGCCGTCATGACCGAGGACACGGTGGCGGCCATCGCCGACCACTGCGCGAAGACCGGCGTCTGGATCGTGGTCGACCTCACCTACGACAAGCTGATCTACGAGCCGGTGGCGCACAACATCGTGAAGGTGCTGAGTGATCGGCACCGCGAGCGCAGCGTCGTGTGCAGTTCGGCCTCGAAGGCCTACGCGATGACGGGCTGGCGGGCCGGCTGGACCCTGGGGCCGAAGGACTTCATCACCACCTGCAACACGGTGCAGGGCCACGCCACCTCCAATGTCTGCTCGATCACGCAGAAGGCGCTGATGGAGGCGCTGACGGGGCCGCAGGACGCCGTCGATGCCATGCGCGCCGAGTATCGCGGCCGGCGCGACGAGACGCTGGGTTGGCTCACCGAGGACGCCCGCGTCGAGTGCCTGCGACCGGGCGGTGCGTTCTACCTCTTCCCGTACATCGCCGAGCTGCTGGCGCCGTGCGGCGTGAAGACGTCGGCGGAGTTCGCCGATGCGCTGCTGGCGGAGGCCCGTGTCGCGCTCACGGCGGGGGAGGGGTTCGACGCGCCAGGATTCGTGCGCATCTCCTACGCCACCTCGCGCGAGCGGCTGCGCGAGGGCGTGTCGCGCCTGCAGGCGTTCGTGCATGCGCGCGAGCGCGGCCGGGCCGCCACCGCGCGCTAGCGCCGCCTACCAGCCGTGACCGCGCCCTTCCTCGAGGCGCTCGCCGGTATCGTCGGCCCGGCGCGGCTCGCGGTCGACGCCGCGACCCGCGACGCGGCCGGCCGTGACGCGCTGTTGCGGGGCCACGCACCCGATGCCGTGGTCACGCCTGGATCCACCGCGGAGATCGCCGCCATCGCCCGCGCCTGCCACGAGGCGCGCGTCCCGCTGACGGTGCGCGGCGCTGGCACCGGCTACACCGGCGGCGCGGTGCCGGTGCGCGGTGGCGTCGTGTTGTCGATGGCGCGCTTCGATCGCATCCTGGCGATCGACGCGGCCAACCTCCTCGCCGTCGTGCAGCCGAACGTGGTCACGCGTGCGCTGCACGACGCGGTCGAAGCGCAGGGGCTGTTCTATCCGCCGGATCCAGCCAGCCTGGCCCGGTGTGCCCTGGGCGGCAACGTCGCCGAGGACGCCGGCGGCCCGCGCGCGTTCAAGTACGGCACGACCCGGCGCTACGTGCTGGCCCTCGAAGCCGTGCTGCCGACGGGCGAAATCATCCGCACGGGGGCGAAGACCGTCAAGAACGTCACCGGCTACGCCTTGACCGACCTGCTGGTGGGCTCGGAAGGCACGCTCGCCATCCTCACGGAGATCACGCTGCGCCTGGTCCCGAAGCCGGCCGCGCAGCGGACGTTCTCGGCCACGTTCGCGACCATCGACGCAGCGGCTCGCGCCGTCAGCGCGGTGGTACAGGCCGGGGTCGTGCCGGCGACGCTCGAGATCCTCGACCGCGCATCGCTCGATGCGGTCGCCGCGCATGTCGGCCGCCCGATGGCGCCGGCGGGCTCTGAAGCACTGCTGGTCGTGGAAGTGGATGGCAGCGAGCCGGCCGCCGTGCACGACGCCGCGATCGCGACGGCCGCCTGCCGAGGGGCCGGCGCGACCTCGCTCGTCGAGGCGTCGACCTCCGAGGCGCGCGAGGCGGTCTGGGAAGCCCGCCGCGAGCTGTCGTTCGCGCTCCGCCGCCTGGCCCCGCGCAAGATCAACCATGACGTGGTGGTGCCGCGTGGGCGGCTGCCGGAGCTCTACGCGCTGGTCGATCGCCTGCGCGCCGACCACGCGCTCTCCATCGCCGCCTTCGGCCACGCCGGCGACGGCAATCTGCACGTGAACCTGATGGTCGATCCAGCGGACACGGCCATGATGCAGCGCGCGGCCGCAGCCGAAGCGGCCCTCTTCGCCGGGGTCGTGGCACTCGAGGGCTCGATCTCGGGAGAGCACGGCATCGGCTACGCCAAGGCCGCCTACCTCGGTCTGCAGTTGACGGCCGCGGAGATCGCCCTGATGCAGCGGCTCAAGCAGGCGTTCGATCCCCACGGCATCCTGAACCCCGGGAAGCTCTGGGACACGTCCGCCGCCGATCTCGACGGCCTCACCGACGCGCCGCCGGCGCCGTAGCGCCGTCCGCTATTCTCGGTTCGCGACCAGCACGATGCGCTGGATATCGCGGGCCGGGTCGGGCCACAGAAACGAGCGCAGGCGCAGCCCGGCCTCGTTCACCGAGGCGAATTCGGCCAGACGCACCGCCTTCATCGCACTCGCCGCCTCGACGCGCTCGAGATCCGCGAGGGGGATGACCACGAGGGCGCGGCCGGCCTGGCTCATGAACGCCACCACCTGCTCGTCGGTGATGAGGTCGGTCGTGCGGATCCCGGTGTAGAAGACGAGGTTGCGCACGAAGACCCGCGACACGCCGATCGCTTCGTCGGCACGGCGAGCCGTCCGCACCGCGGCCGCCGCCCTGACGACGGCATCTTCGCGGCCGCCGCCGAGCACGCCGAGCACCAGGGCCGGCAGCGCGATGGCACTGCCGACGGCGAGCACCCACGGCGCGCGCCGCCAGGCGCGGCTCAGGGCCGTCAGCACGACGGCCAGGCCCGCCACGCCGATGACCGCGGCCGCCGCCGTCGGTTGCCACGGCGGCAACTCGACGAAGAGCGGCCGCGCTCGATAGAGCAGCACCGCCGTGCCGAGCAGCAGCGCGCCGGCGGCGATCGACGCGGCTTGCAGGCCGCGATTGGGGCGGGCGCGATAGAGGCCGCCGTCGAGGCCGCGCATCGAACGCACCCGCTCGGTGATCGCATGCGCGACCAGCAGCGACAACGGGGGCAACAGCGGCAGGACGTAGCGCGGCTGCTTGCCTACCGAGAGCGTGAACAGCAGCAACGGAGCGACGATCCAGATCGCCAGCCGCGTCTCGAGGCTGCCCGGGCCGCCGCCTCCCGTGAGGAGGCGCAGCGTGGCCCCGGTGCCCAGGAGCAGGAATGGCGACCACGGCGCGATGCCGCCGGCGACCACCGGCAGGTAGTACCAGAACGGGCGCGGCTCGTTGAAGCGGTCGGTCGCGAAGCGCTCGAGGTTGTCGCCGACGAAGAAGCTCTCGAGGTAGGGCGTGCCGTGCCGCCACCACATGGCCAGGTACCACGGCGTCGCCAGCAGCACGAACAACGCGGCGGCAGCGATGACGTCGGCCAGCACCAGCCGTGAACTGCGCCGCTCGATGGCGACGATGGGCGCCACGACGATGGCCGGCAACGCGATCGCCAGCGGGCCCTTGGTCAGGAATCCGAGCGCGCCACTCACTGCCGCCACGAACAGCCACTGGCGCGGCCGGGCCACGCGATCACCGACCGCGATGAGCGTGGCGGCAATGGTGCCGGTCACGAAGCAGGCGAGGGGCAGGTCGGGCAGCGCCATGCGCGCCAGCGCCACGTAGCCGAAGCTCGTGGCGACGATCGCGCCGGCCAGCAGCGCGGTGTCGTCGTCGTACCAGCGCCGCGCCACCCCGGCAGTGATGAAGACGAGCGCCATGCCGGAGAGCGCCGACCACAGCCGCGCCGCCGCCTCGCCCGGCCCGGTCACCGCGAACGTCGCGGCCGTGACCCAGTAGTAGAGGATCGGCTTCTGGAAGCGCGGCTCGTAGTCGTAGTACGGCGTGAGCCAGTCGCCCGACTCGACCATCTCGCGTGATGCCTCGGCGTAGAACGCCTCGTCGGAGTCGCTCATCGCCGGTGCGCCGATGCCCACGAGGAACGTGAGGCCGGCGAGCAGGACCAGCGGGGCGAGCGACCGTCGCACGTGTCGATTGTAGCGGCTAACGGCCGGGCGGCCGCGCACCGCACGCTATACTGGCCTGTATATGGCCACGATCAAGGTGCGGCAGAACGGATCCCTGCTCGTCGACGGCGAGGACGTGACGCTCGTCGACTGGAACGGCAATCCGTATCCGATCGCGAAGCGTCCCTTCGCCCTCTGCCGCTGCGGACATTCCACCAAGAAGCCGTTCTGCGACGGCACCCACAGCCGCATCGGGTTCGCGGCGGCCGAGGCCGCCCTGGGCCCCGACGCCGCCGACAAGCCCGCCCTGTAGTCCCGGCTCAGGCGCTCACCGGCGCCTGCTTCGCGAACACCAGCCCGTCGCCGCCGACGTCGGCCACCACGTGGTCGCCTTCGGCGAACGCGCCTTCCAGCACCTTCCGGGCGAGCGGATCGAGAATCCGCCGCTGGATCGTGCGCTTGAGCGGGCGGGCGCCATAGACCGGGTCGTAGCCTTCCTCGACGATCGCCTGCTTCGCCGCGTCGCTCAGCGTGAGGCCGATCTTGCGGTCGGCGAGGCGCTTCAGCAGCCCGGCCAGCTGGATGTCGATGACCTCGGCGATATGCCGGCGCTCGAGCGCGTGGAAGACGATGATCTCGTCGACGCGGTTCAGGAACTCGGGCCGGAAGTGGCCGCGCAGCGCCTCGGTGACCTGCCGCCGCACGCCCTCGTCGAGGCCGCCGCCGCGGGACGCGGCCTCTGCGATGAACTGGCTGCCGAGGTTCGAGGTCATAATCACCACCGCGTTGCGGAAGTCCACCGTGCGGCCCTTGCCGTCGGTGAGCCGCCCGTCGTCGAGCAGCTGCAGCAGCACGTTCAGCACCTCGGGGTGCGCCTTCTCGACTTCGTCGAACAGCACCACCGCGTAGGGACGCCGCCGCACGGTCTCGGTGAGCTGGCCCGCCTCGTCGTAACCGACGTACCCGGGTGGCGCGCCGATCAGGCGCGAGACCGCGTGCTTCTCCTGGTACTCGGACATGTCGATGCGCACCATCGCGTGCTCGTCGTCGAAGAGGAACGCCGCGAGCGCGCGGGCCAGTTCGGTCTTGCCGACGCCGGTCGGGCCCAGGAAGATGAAGCTGCCCAGCGGCCGCTGCGGATCCTGCAGCCCGGCCCGGGCGCGGCGAATCGCGTTGGCCACGGCCGCGATCGCCTCGTCCTGTCCGACGACGCGCTCGTGCAGGCGTGCTTCCATCCTGATCAGCTTCTGGACCTCGCCCTCCATCAGCCGTGACACCGGGATGCCGGTCCACTTGGCGACGACCTGGGCGATGTCCTCTTCGTCGACCTGTTCCTTGAGCAGCCGGCCGCCGCCAGCCACCGGGCCGGCGTCCTGCGCCTGGATCTGACGCTCGAGCTCGGGAATGCGGCCGTACTGCAGCTCGGAGGCGCGCGCGTAGTCACCCTGGCGCTGCGCCGCCTCGACGTCACGGCGCAGTCCGTCGAGTTCCTCCTTGAGGTCCGCGCTCCTGGCGATGGCGTCCTTCTCCTGGGTCCAGTGGGCGGTGAGCCGGCGCTGTTCCTCCTTGAGGTCCGCGAGTTCCTTCTCGAGCTTGGCGAGGCGGTCCTGTGACGCCTTGTCGGTCTCCTTGCGCAGCGCCTCCCGCTCGATCTCGAGCTGCATGACGCGACGCTGCACTTCGTCGAGCTCGGCCGGCATCGAGTCGATCTCCATGCGCAGGCGCGAGGCCGCCTCGTCGATCAGGTCGATGGCCTTGTCGGGCAGGAAGCGATCGGTGATGTAGCGGTGCGACAGGACCGCCGCCGAGACCAGCGCCGCGTCCTTGAAGCCCACCTTGTGGTGCAACTCGTAGCGCTCGCGCAGGCCGCGCAGGATACTGATCGTGTCTTCCACCGTCGGCTCGCCGACCGTGACCGGCTGGAAGCGCCGCTCGAGCGCGGCGTCCTTCTCGATGTGCTTGCGGTACTCGTCGAGCGTCGTCGCGCCGATCGTGTGCAGCTCGCCGCGGGCGAGCATCGGCTTCAGCATGTTCGAGGCGTCGAGCGAGCCTTCGGCCGCACCCGCGCCGACCACGGTGTGGAGCTCGTCGATGAAGAGCACCAGCCGGCCCTCGGCCTTGACGATCTCCTGCAGCACGGCCTTCAGCCGTTCCTCGAACTCGCCGCGATACTTGGCCCCGGCCACCAGCGCGCCCATGTCGAGCGCGACGATGCGCTTGTTCTTCAGGCCCTCGGGCACGTCGCCGCGCACGATGCGCTGCGCCAGTCCTTCGACGATCGCCGTCTTGCCGACACCGGGTTCGCCGATCAGCACCGGGTTGTTCTTGGTGCGGCGCGCCAGCACCTGGATGACGCGGCGGACTTCCTCGTCGCGGCCGATCACCGGGTCGAGCTTGCCATGTTCGGCCAGCGTCGTCAGGTCGCGCCCGTACTTCTCGAGTGCCTGGTACTTGCCCTCGGGGTTCTGGTCGGTCACCGTCTGCGACCCGCGCACCTCGCGCACCGCGCGCAGCACGGCCTCGCGGGTGAGACCGCGCGCCCGCAGTAGTTCCGCCGCCGGCGCACGGCCCTTCTCGCCGACGATGGCGAGGAACAGGTGCTCGGTGCTGACGTACTGGTCCTGCATCGCCAGCGCTTCGTTCTGCGCCTGCTCGAGCACCGCCCGCAGCCGCGGCGACACCCCGGGATCCGATCCGCCGTGCGCTTTCGGCAGCTTGGCGAGCGCCTCCTTCAGCGCGATGGCGATCGGGCCGGCCGGCTGGCCCAGCTTCTGGAACAGCGCGGGCACGATGCCGTTGACCTGTTCACCCAGCGTGACGAGCAGGTGTTCGGGCTCGACCTGGGCGTGCGACAGCGAGGCCGCCAGCCGTGGGGCGGCGGTCAGGGCTTCCTGCGCCTTCTCCGTGAAGTTGTTGATCGTCATGGTCGCTCCTTCCCGTCGCCCGACGCCGAGGTCTCCGGCGATCCGCTACTTCGATTCCAGGTCCCGTAGCGCCTCGTAGTGGCTCTGCGCCTCGGCGCTCAGCGCCGTCGGCACGCGAATCTCCAGGCGCGCGAACAGATCCCCGCGGTCATCCGGCGCGCCGGGCGAGGGCAGGCCGTGCCCCTTGAGCCGCAGACGCTGTCCCGGTTGCGTGCCCGCCGGCACCTTCACGGTGAGGCGGCTGCCGCTGAGCGTGACCACGTCGACCGGTCCGCCGAGCACCGCCGTCGTCACGGGCACCGGAAGTGCCGTCGTGAGATCACGGCCGGTGCGCTCGAAGCGTGGATGGGGCAACAGCCGCACGCGCAGGAACACGTCGCCGGCCTTCAGCCGCGTGCCGTCGGTGATGCCGGCGGGGATGCGCACCTCGAACGCGCGCGACCCGCCGTCGGGCAGTTCCACCGTGAGCCGCTCGACCCGGCCCCCGAGGGCGGCCTCGAGCGCCAGCGGCACCTCGTATTCGACCTCTGGCGCTCGGCGCTGCCGGCCGCCCGAGGAGCGCCGGCCGCGGCCGCCCGACGCCGTCTGACCGCCGAAGAACGTGTTGAAGAAGTCGGAGAACGGGCTGCCCTCGGCGCCGAAGAGCGCCTCCATCTCCTCGGGCGTCATGGTGCGGTAGCCGCTGCCGGGGCCGCCGGCGCTTCCACCCCAGGGCCCCGCCGCGCCCGGTGGGACCTGTTCGTACTGCCGCCAGTTGGCGCCCAGCTCGTCGTACTTCTTGCGGGTCGCCGGAGTGCCGAGCACCTCGTAGGCCTCGTTCACTTCCTTGAAGGTGGCTTCCGCTGCGCGGTCGCCGGGATTGACGTCGGGATGGTGCTTCCGCGCCAGCCGGCGATACGCCTGCTTGATCTCCTTCTCGGAGGCCGTCTTCGCCACGCCGAGCGTGGCGTAGTAGTCGCGGAAGTCCATGGCTACAGACCGACCACGTCCTTGAGGCGCTGCACTTCGCGCGCGATCTGCCGCTTCGCCTCGGATCGTCCCAGTGACGGATCGTGGAGCAGCGGCTCGAGTCGCTGCAGCCCCTCGGCTACCGCCAGCAGGCGCTGCACGCCGGCCAGGTTCACGCCGGCGTCCTCGACCAGCAGCTTGATCAGCCGCAGCCGTTCGATCTCGGCGTCCGAGTAGAGACGCATGCTGCCGATGGTGCGCGCCGGCTGCACGAGGCCGAGGCGCTCGTACTTGCGCAGCGTCTGCGGATGCATGCTCAGCATCCGTGCCGCGACGCTGATGAAGATCAGATCTGGTGCTGACACGAGGCGAGTATAGATATTGATACGCCTCGTGTCAATGCTATGCCATGAGCCGAGTGCGGATTGCTCGCGGATCCCGCGCCAGCCCGGCCATTCGCCCGGATTCCCGCATTTTCTCGAAAGTAACCTGCTTTACACTTGGAGAATGTCCGCCCCCGGCCGTCGCCACACGACGGCGCCGATCGCGGCGTTCCTCGGAACCCTGGCGCTGCTCGGCCTGGGCACGGCCGTGGCCGTCGACCGCGTGCCGACGTTCGCCGAGTTGCGGCCCGAGGTCGATGCCGGCGCCCGGCCGCCGGACGGCGATCACTACCTGGCGAACGACATCGGCGGGCACGTCGATCATCACGTCCTCTACTTCGGCACCGACACCGAGGTGGTCGCGCGGTTGCGCGCGGCCGATGTCCTGTTCCTCGGCAACTCGCGGCTGATGTTCGCGCTGCGTCCGGAAGAGTTGCGGCCGTTCTTCGCCGCACGCGATCTGACCTACTACGTCATGGGGTTCGGCTTCCGGGAAGGCGACCGCTTCCCGCTGGCGATCCTGCGGAAGTTCGATCTGCGGCCGCGCGTGGTCGTAGTGAACGCCGACGGGTTCTTCGGCGGTGGGCTGTCGCCGTGGGCGGAGCAGGTGATGCTGGACACGCCGTTCGCGGCCCGCAAGCGCCAGTACGAATCGGAGGCGGCGCATGAGGCCCGCCGTCTGGCGCATGTCGTCTTTCCGCACTGGCCGTCGTACTTCGGCGTGCCGGGACTGGGCCGCACGCGGACCTTCACGGCCTACCGATCGCGCCTCGACGGCACCTGGCACATCTCGCCGTGGCCGTCGGCCACCCAGCGTTTCGTTCCAGCCCCACTCACGGGCACCGGCGTCGGGCGTGGGGAAGCCCGTGACGCCGACGCCTTCAAGGCGGAAGTCGAAGCGCGCGGCGGACGCCTGGTGCTGACGCGCGTCCCGACGCCGGTGGCGATGCCCGGTGCCGGGCCTCTGGAACTCGCCGAGCGGCTGCGGGTGCCCCTGGTCACGGTCGACATCCCGGTGCCGACCAGCGCCGACCACAGTCACCTCGACGCCGCGAGCGCGCACGACTGGACGCGGGCCTTCACCGCGGCCCTCGGCCCGCTGCTCGACGACAGCCCACCGGGCCACGTCCACGACCGCGACCGATGAACTTCGTCTCGTGGGCGTTCGTCGCGCTGCTCACGGTCGTGATGGCCGCGCGCCTCACCATCGGCCGACGCAGGGTCGAGGGGCCGTTCGTGGCGCTGCTGCTGGCGGCCAGCCTCGTCTTCTACACCTGGCACATCCCGATCTACCTGCTGGTGCTGCTGGCGAGTTCCGGCGTCGACTACCTCGCGGCGCTGGCCATCGCGCGCCATCCCCAGGGCGCGCCGATTCGCCGCGTCTATCTCATCGCCTCGCTGATCGTGAACCTCGGCCTGCTGGCGCTGTTCAAGTACGCGAACTTCGCCGCGCAGGCCGCCGAGACCATCAGCGCCTGGATGGGCGGCGACCTCCGCCTGCCGGAGATGGGGCTGGTGCTGCCGATGGGCATCAGCTTCTACACGTTCCAGTCGCTGTCGTACACGATCGACGTCTACCGCGCCACGCTGGCGCCGATCCACAGCTACCCGAAGTTCCTGCTGTTCATCAGCTTCTTCCCGCAGCTCGTGGCCGGGCCGATCGTGCGCGCCAGCGAGTTCGTGCCGCAGATGCCGCGGCCGCGCCGGCTGCATCTGGCGGCGTTCTACCAGGGCGCGTGGCTCATCGTGCTCGGGTTCTTCCTGAAGATGGTGTGCGCCGACAACCTGGCCGCGTACGTCGATGAGCACTGGGATCGCGGCATGCAGCCCGGCACCAGCGCCACCTTCGCGCTGTGGCTCGGCCTGATGTTCTCGGGGCAGATCTTCGCCGACTTCTGTGGCTACTCGACGATCGCGCAAGGGCTCGGCTACTGGCTCGGCTACCGGTTCCCGGACAATTTCAACGCGCCGTACATCGCGACGACGTTCAAGAACTTCTGGGAGCGCTGGCACATCACGCTCTCGCGCTGGCTGCGCGACTACCTCTACGTGCCCCTGGGCGGCAATCGCGGTTCGCGCCCGCGCACCGCGATGAACCTGCTGATCGTGATGCTGCTCGGCGGCCTCTGGCACGGCGCCGCGTACACCTACATCCTGTGGGGCGCCATCCACGGCGTCTGTCTCGTCGTCGAGCGCACGCTGGGGCTGCAGCGGCGCGTTGACCGGCCATGGTTCGTGACACTCGCGTGGGCCGCCGTGGTGCAGACCGCCGTGCTGATCGCCTGGATTTACTTCCGCAGTCCCACCATCGAAGGCGCCGGCGTCTTCCTCGGCAACCTGCTGACCGGTCCGTGGATCGCACCGGATCCGTGGATGGTGCAGGCGCTGGGGTTCCTCGCGCCGCTCGTCGCCCTGCATGCCGTCGTGTGGATCCGCGAACGCCAGCCGATGCCCACCCTGTGGCTCGCGCCGGCCACGCGCGCCGTCCTCGCCGCCCTGATGGCCTATGCGATCCTCACGGGCCACGGCGGCACGAGCGAGTTCATCTACTTCCAGTTCTGACCGACGTCTCGTCGAGGTGCCGGCGTAGCTGCGGCGGCGCGGCTCGGCCCGCACCCGGACGGGCATGGCGCGCTTGGGATCCCGACCCGGGCGTTCGCCCCGGCCTCGCCTGGCCGCGGGCGCGAATCACGCGGCAGGCGTGACAAGAACCGCGCGGCGACGGCATACTGGATGCTGCACGTGCCCGAGATCACGACGTCCGACCTCGTCACCATCCTGCTGCTCGTCCTGCTCGAAGGCGTCCTCAGCGCCGACAACGCCATGGTCCTGGCCGTGCGCGTGTTGAGCCTGCCGAAGGAACTGCAGACCAAGGCGCTCCGTTACGGCATGCTGAGCGCGTTCACGTTCCGCGCGGCGGCGACGGCGGCGGCGGCGTACCTGATCAATCTGGGCTGGGTGAAGCTGGTGGGCGGGCTCTACCTGCTCTACCTGCCGATCGCGCATTTCCGCCCGCACGGCGCCGAAGAGGGCGCCTCACGCCACAACATCAAGCCCGCCGAGCCGTGGCTGGGCCTGTCGCCGTTCTGGGCCACCGTGGTGAAGGTGGAGCTGACCGACATCGTCTTCGCCATCGATTCGATCCTGGTGGCCGTGGCGGTCTCGAACAAGCTGTGGGTGGTGATCACCGGCGGCATCCTCGGCATCGTGATGATGCGGCTGGTGATCGGCCGGCTGCTCGGCCTGATCCGCCGGTATCCGGTGCTGGTCGACGGCGCGTTCGTGATCATCGCGTGGGTCGGCATCAAGCTGCTGCTCGAATACGGCCACGCCCTCGGCTACATCCACTTCGAGATTCCGAAATGGCTGTCGCTCGGCCTGATCGTCGTGATCTTCGGCGGCTCGTACCTCTACGCGCGCAAGCTGGGCCCGGTCGCCGACGACGATGCCAACGCGCTGCCGCCGGTCTGACGGCCTGCGGCGCTACGTCGCCGGGCGGCCGTAGCGTTCGGCGTTCCGCGCCCGGGCCCGCGCCGCTTCGACGTCGCGATTGCGGGGATCGGCGGTGGTCACCAGCGCGTCGATCAGCCGGCGCGCCACCACGGCCACCTCGTCGACGGCGGTGTCGAAGGCCGCCTGGTTGGCCCGCGACGGCGCGGTGAACCCGCTCAGCTTGCGCACGAACTGAATCGACGCGGCACGGATCTCGTCGTCGGTGGCGGGCGGATCGAAATTGAAGAGCGTGCGGATGTTGCGGCACATGTGGCCAGTGTACTCGGCGCGTCCGTCAACCGGTCCGGCGGCCAGCCGCAGAGGAGAATGGGCGCGATGCGCTGGGGCGTGAACTACCCGTGGCGGCAGTACGGCGGTGACGTCGGCGCGACCGTCTGGGGCACGACCGGCGGCGTGGCCCGCCACGCGCCGTCGATCGCGTCGGACTTCGCCGCGATGGCGGCCGCGGGGGTCGAGGTCGTGCGCTGGTTCGTCTTCACCGACGGCCGCGGAGGCCTGGAGATCGGCGTCGACGATCGACCCTTGGCGATCCAGGACGACGCCTGGACCGATCTCGATGCGCTCTTCACCCTCGCCCTCGACGCCGGGATCACCGTGGTGCCGGTGCTCTTCGACCACACGCTGGCCTTCGACGCACACGAGGCCGCGGGCGCGCGTCTCGGCGGACGCGCGTCGTGGCTCGGCGATCCGGACGGGCAGGCCAGGGTGCTCGAGACCGTCGTGGCGCCGATCGCCGCGCGCTATGGCGCGCGCGGACTCCGCGCCGACCTGGGCCGCGCCGTCTGCGCCTGGGATCTGCTGAACGAGCCGGACTGGATCGTCGACGACCTGCATCCGAGCCCGCGCGTCTCGACGCCGCTTCCGTTCGACGTCCTGGCGGCGTGGGTGCGCGAGGCGATCGCGGAACTGCGGCGCCAGGACGCGGGCGCCGTGACCATCGGCAACGCGCGGCTGCGCTTCGCACGCTGGTGGGACGCCCCGGCCTTCGACTTCGACTTCCTCCAGGTGCATGCGTACTACGACCCGGCGCACGACTTCGACCTGCTGGCCACCTCTCCAGCGCGGCTCGGACTGCGCCGGCCGGTGGTGGTGGGGGAGTGCTCGGCCGCCGGCGACGGCGCGGACGCGGCGCGCGGACGGCCTGCCCTGCCGTTCGCGGAACTGGCGGCGGCCGCCGCACGGCTCGGCTATGCCGGTGCGTGGCCGTGGAGCTGGCGCGGCGTGGACGCCCACGGCACCCCTCGGGCCGGCACGTTCCACGGCCTCCGCACCGCCTGGCGCACGCCGCGAGCCGACGCGACCTAGCGCACGGGCACGGCCGGCACGATCGGACGCGGCCAGGCGTCGCCGGCATACAGCACGTGTTCGAGGAACAAGCCGGCGGCCGGGGCGGTCAACGTGGCCGGCAGGTCGCCGCCGCTCTGCATCAGCGCGGGCACGTCCTCGGCGGCGAGGTCGCCGGCGCCGACGGCGCCCAGGACGCCGACCATCCGGCGCACCATCTTCCACAGGAAGTGCGATCCGGTGACCCGCACGAGCACGAGGGCGTCGTGCTCCACGAGCTTGACCTCCTCGAGCAGCACCTTGGTGGACTTCTCCTCCGGGTCGTCGTCCGAGAAGGCGCGGAAGTCGCGCATCCCGACGAAGGCCTCGGCCCCGGCGCGCATCGCCTCGAGGTCGATCGGCTCGCGGATCCACCAGACGAACGGTTTGGCGAACGCCGTGCGGCGCCGGGAGATCTGATAGAGGTAGCTGCGCCGCACCACGCTGTGCCGGGCGTGGAACGACCGCGGCACCGGCGTCGCATAGCCGACGTGGATGTCGGCGGGAAGGGCGTCGTTGATGCGGCGGCGCAGCACGTCGGGCGACGGCGCCCGCGTGAGGTCGATATGGGCCACCTGCGCCAGGGCATGGACGCCGGCATCGGTGCGCCCGGAGCCCTGCGAGTCGACGAACGCGTCGCCCACGGCCGCGACGATCGCCCGGTTCAGCTCGCCCTGCACGGTCCGAGCGTTCTTCTGGATCTGCCAGCCGCTGTAGCGCGTGCCGGCGTACTCGATCGTGAGCTTGAATCTCGGCACGCGACGTTAGAATACCAGCCCGGTCACGCGCGTCGCGCGACCGTGATCGCCGAGGAGTGTCATGTCGTCATCCGCCCATCGTCCGGTGCTCGCCGCCAACCTGCCGAAACCCGTCGGGCCGTATTCCCCGGGCATGGGCTTCGAGCGCCTCGTGTTCGTGTCGGGACAGGGCGCGACCAATCCGGCCACGGGTGAGCTCGCCGGCCACACGGCGGCGGCGCAGACCGAGCAGTGCCTGAAGAACCTGCAGGCGATCCTGCAGGCGGCGGGCACCGACCTCCAGCACGTGTTGCGCTGTGGCGTGTTCCTGGTGGACATGGACGAGTTCCAGGAGATGAACGCCGTCTACGAGCGGATGTTCGCCGGACACAAGCCGGCGCGCACGACGATTCAGGCCGCGAAGCTCCCCGGCAAGGGCCTGCGCGTCGAGATCGACTGTATCGCCTACCTGCCCTGAGACGCGCGCCGCGGCTACCGCCGCGTCTGCGCCGACGGCGTCTGCTGGCTGACGACCGACATCGCGGTCGTGATCATCGACGCGACATCAGCGACGTTCGAGGGCAGGATGATCGTGTCGGCGTTGTGGATCACCTTGCCGAACTCCCCGATGTACTGCTCGGCGACCCGCAGCTGAATCGCCTCCTGCCCGCCCGGCGCCTGCGTGGCCTCGGCGACCTTCTTGATACCTTCGGCGGTGGCGGTGGCGACGGCGAGAATCGCGGCCGCCTGTCCTTCGGCTTCGTTGATCTGCTGCTGCTTGCGCGCTTCCGAGGCCTTGATCGTCTGCTGCTTCTCGCCCTCGGCGTTGTTGATGGCGGCGTCGCGCTGGCCTTCCGAAGTGAGAATCACGGCGCGCTTCTCGCGTTCGGCGCGCATCTGCTTTTCCATCGCGGCCAGCACGTCGGCCGGCGGCGTGATGTTCTTGATCTCGTAGCGCAGCACCTTCACGCCCCACGGCTCGCTGGCCTTGTCGAGCTCGGCGACGACCGCGATGTTGATGTTGGTGCGTTCCTCGAAGGTGCGATCGAGGTCGATCTTGCCGACTTCCGAGCGCAGCGTCGTCTGGGCGAGCTGCGAGATGGCAAAGAGGTAGTCCTGGATGCCGTAGCTGGCGCGTTCCGGGTTCAGGATCTTGAGATAGAGCACGCCGTCCACGCCCACCTGCACGTTGTCGCGCGTGATGCAGACCTGGGCCGGGATGTCGAGCGCCGCTTCCTTGAGCGAGTGCTTGTAGCGGATGACGTCCACGAACGGCAGCAGGATGTGGAACCCGGCGTCGAGCGTGCCGGAGTAGCGGCCCAGCCGCTCGACCACGAACGCGCTCTGCTGCGGCACGACGATGGCGGTCTTGGCGATGACGACGAGCGCCATGATCGCGAGCAGCACGATGACGATGAAGCCGCCTTCCATGAGTCGTATCCCTCGTTACTCGGCGACGACGCCGAGCTGCAGTCCCGACACCCGCGTCACCCGGCAGCGCTGATTCGCGCCGAGCGCGGTGTCACCTTCGTTCCTGGCTTCCCAGTTCGAGCCCCGCAGCGCGACGCGGCCGACGGCGCCGGGCGGCATCGACTCGACGGGAAACGCGATCTCGCCGACCAGCGAGTCGACCGGCGGCCGGGCGTTGGGTTCGACCTGCGCCTGGATCTTGCCGCGGAAGAGCAGCAGGCTCAGCACCGAGATGACGGTGAACGTGAGCCACTGGATCACCGGGCTCGTGACCACGCCCACCGACGCGGCGGCGCCGGTGAGGATGGCGCCGATGCCGAAGAACATGATGAAGAACCCGCTCGGCGTGACCAGTTCGGCCACGAGCAGGACGAAGCCGCCGGCGAGCCACATCCACCAGTCCATGGGCCGCCATCATAGCGGGTCTCGGCGCCGGGTGCCGGCCGGCGGACGGCGAAAGGCGGGTGGTACACTCACATGTTCACATGCCTACCATCCTCGTCACCAACGACGACGGCGTCCACGCCGGCGGCATCAAGGCGCTGGCCGACGCAGTGCGGCCGCTCGGTGACGTGCTGGTCGTGGCTCCGCACCAGGAGTCGAGCGCCATCGGTCACGCGCTCACCTTGCGCCGGCCGCTGCGCCTCGAGCAGTTCGGACCCGACACCTACGCCGTCGACGGCACGCCCACGGACTGCGTCAACATCGCGGTCGCAGTGCTGCTGAAGGGCCGGCTGCCGGATCTCGTCGTGTCGGGGATCAACACCGGCTGGAACCTGGGAGACGACATCACCTATTCCGGCACCGTGTCCGGGGCGCTCGAAGCGGCGTTGCTGGGCGCGCCGGCGATCGCCGTGTCGCTCATGCGCACACGCGACTGGACGTTCGACTTCGGCCCGTCCGCGAAGGTCGCACAGGACGTGGCCGCACACGTCTTGCGCAAGGGTCTGCCCGAGCGCGTGTTCCTCAACGTGAACGTCCCGCGCGGCCTGCCGAAGGGCATCCGGCTGACGGTGCAGGGCAAGCGCAATCACGTGACGACGATCGCGGAGCGCCAGGATCCCCGCGGGCAGACCTACTACTGGATCGAGGAAGGGCAGGATCATTGGCACGAGCACGACCGGAGCGACTTCGTCGCCTGCCGGGAAGGCTACGTGTCGATCACGCCGCTGCAGCCCGACATGACGGCGCATGCCACCGGGCCGGCGTGGCTGAGCGACCTCGCCACCGACTGACGCCCGCTGGCGTTGGGGGGCCGCCGGCATGCGGCCGGGCCGGATTCAGGTGGTGACGTCCGGCGGACCTGGAGTATGATCGCCCTTCAGTCGGGGCGTGGCTCAGCCTGGTAGAGCACTCGGTTCGGGACCGAGGGGTCGGTGGTTCGAATCCACTCGCCCCGACCAACTTTCAAGGCCCGGTTTGCAATGAGCAGACCGGGCCTTTTCATTTGTCCTGGTCTCCGCCGCCGGTCCCGGAGCTGCGTGCCGTCGGCGCGCAGATGACGGTCGGCCCGTGCGCTATGTGGGGACCATCCGCCCCGGCACGACACACTGTGGCGGAGCGTTCGGCCGATCCTTCGGCACGCAGAAGACGCAGCCGCAGAAATCGCAGCGGTAGTAGTTCACGTCGGCCATGTCACTCGTTCCGTCCAGGAGCCGGGGGTCGGGCTCTCGGCAGTCCATGCACGGTGGTGCGGTCATGCCACCCTCCATGGCCCCAGCGTGTCATCAGCGCCGGCGCGCCGACAAGCCAAATCCGTCGCTCGGCAGCGACAACTCGATGAGGACGCGGTGAGAACACCGCGCGACGTTTGCGTCGCGCGGATGTCCCGCTGCGGACCTAGCTGCCCGCGCTGATGGGGAGTCGATCCACGATGCGCCAGCGATTGGCGTCCTTGTGCAGCACGAAGATCTGCTGGCCGGCCGGCCGAGCCGGCGCCGGTGGCCAGCGGCCTTCGAACGCCGCGACGACGCGTGCGGTCCCAGCCCCGCTGGAATAGATCTCGGAGATCTGGAGGCGTCCTCCGCGGGACGCGCGACAGCCGGCTTTGGCGTCGGCCAGGCAGAACGGGCCCTCGCCGAGTGACGCGATGACCGCGCGTGCCGTCGCGGCATCGACCTCTACGTCCGGCGGCGCGTCCAGGCCCGCCGGCACGAGCCACGTGCGATCGAGCCAACGCGCCTGGCCGCGGGGCGGTCGAAAGAAGTCCAGCACCGCCTCGATGACACGCCGGCGTTCATCGAGCGCCGCCATCATCGCCGGCGGCGGCGACGGCAGCGGGACGCCCTGCTTCACGCGCTGCTGGATGGCGCGGACCGCCGTGAAGTCCTCGAGGGGGTTTCGAGCGAGCACGACGAAGCTGGCCTCGGCGCCTTCTTCCAGCACGCCGATGCGCCGGTCCGGAAAGATGGTGCGTGCCGTGGTCGTCCACAGCCGGAGGAGCTCCAGCGGCGAGAAGACACCGAGCGCGTGCAGGTACAGCGCCTCGTCGGAGGCATCGGCGTTGTAGCGGTCGCTGCCGATCGCGAGGCGCACGCCGTGGCGGTGCAGCATCCGCAGGTTGCGCCGGTACAGCGCATCGAGTTGCTGCCGGAAGGCCGCCTGCGGGCCGTCGGCCGGCACCTGTGTGGCGCCGCTCACCGTGGTGATCACCGTCGTGCCGCGCGTCGCCGCGAGCATGGCGTCGGCCTCGGGAATCTCGAATCGCGCGGGATCCGACATCTCCCGCTCCATGTCCCCGCGGAAGCCCGGCAGGTGCGCGATCTCGTCAGCGCCCGCCTGCACCGCGGTGCGGAAGTCGGCGGCCGTCTCGACGTGCACGGTGACGCGCAGGCCCGCGTCGTGCGCCCGGCGCACGAGCGCCGGCAGCAGGCGCGGATCCAGGCCCTTCCAGCCGACGTACTTCGTGTCGTCCCGTCGCCGCTCGAACTCCTCCGAGAACAGCAGGTAGGCCTTGACGAACTGCGGACGCTGCGCGAGGTATGTCGGCCACTTGGCCGCGAGCTCCTCTTCACTGGCGGCCGTCCAGTAGAAGCCGCCGTCGCCGTCCGCCTCGGTCCAGCCATTCCGCGCGATGTTGCGGCGGACCAGCGCACTCGGATGCCCGTCGACGCCGGTCCAGCCGCCGTTGGCGAACGTCGCGTCGATCGACGTCGGCGTGTTGACCCGGGCGGCGATCGCCGGCCGGTCGCGCGGCAGGCTGTTCGGATTCTTGACGTAGAAGATCCCGTGCTCGAGGTAGCGGGCCAGACGGGCCTCGCTCCCGGTCGACGACTCGACGTTGTGGTTGTGCGCCTCGGCGAACGGCGCCACGACGTAGCCGCCCAGCAGGTTGACGCGCGCATCAATGCGCGCGGGACGTCGGAAGCTCAGCACGCCTGCCTCGACGTAGCCGACTGCTGGCACGAAGCGGTCGCTCCTGAACCACCGGCCGCCCTCGTACGCCACGACCCTGTCGTCCGGTTGTGCGGGCGTGGCGCCCGACGCCGCGATGGTCGCGGACATCAGGGCCACGGCGATGAGGCGAAGGGTCGCGTTCATCGCGCGGCGCCTCGGGAACGGCCGGCGATCCACGGCAACAGGAACTGCGGACCGACCTGCCAGTTGGCGTGGAGCGCGGTGACCGCGGCATCGAGGTCGCCGGCGCGCAGCGCCTGCGCGATCAGGCGATGGTGCGACACCGACTGCGGCATCGCGCCCGACGCGCGCATGTACTCGGCCTCGTAGCGAGAGGCGCGTTCCTTCAAGGTCGCGAGCAGGGTGATCCACGCGTGCTTGCGGCACCGGCCGATGAGGCGGGCGTGCCAGGCGCGGTCGGCGTCCACGCAGGCCAGCGGGTCGCTGGCAGCTTCGAACGCCTCGTTCAGTGCGTCCAGCGCCACCAGGTCGGCCTGGTGGGGAGGGGCGTCGCGAAGCGCCATGCCCTCGATCGTCCAGATCAGCGGATAGATCTCCTCGACTTCCTCCGCGTGCAGGGCCCGCACGAAGAATCCGCGCCGGGCCACGTTGTCGACGAATCCTTCCTGCGCCAGGTCGAGCAGGGCTTCCCGCACCGGCGTCGCGCTCACACCGAGTGTGGCGGCGAGGGCTGGGGGACTGACGACGTCGCCCTCGGCGAGGTCGCCCGTACGAATCTTCTCGAGCAGCGTCTGGCGGACGGAGAAGCGGATCGGGCTGGCGAGGTTCATGGCAATATTAAATATAATATATTTAATCAGAAAGCAACGCCCGTCAGGAGATGGGTTCTCAGGCAGGTCGAAACAGGTGACGGGAACGGGGCCGGCCCCAGCGACGTGTCCCGACGAGGTCAGAGGTCCACGTCCGCCTCAGCGACGTCGTCGGCCGGGTCCCGCGGCGCCGTCCGCTCAAGGTAGTCCCTGACCGCGTCCGGCTCGAACTCGTAGACGGCGTCGGTCGGATTCGCGGCGGGGAAGTCGCGCCCGTCGTTCACCCAGCCGTCGGGGGCGTCCGTCACCCGCCAGCGCCCGTCCGTCAGGCGGTGGACCACGGCGTTCGGCATCGCGCGACCCTCGCAGTCGTCAGCCGCTCACCGCCGACTACGGCTGACGTCCCTTCAGCAGCTCGTCGAGCGTGTAGCTGCGCCCGTTCGAAATCACGTGCCTCACGTTCAGCGCGGCGCCGATGTCCTCGAGCGGGTTGCCCTCCACGAGGACGATGTCGGCCAGCTTGCCGACGGCAATCGCCCCGGCGTCGAGATTCAGCGCCTCGGCGGGCGTCACCGTGGCCGCGCGCAACGCCTGGTACGGCGTCATGCCGGCCTTCACGTAGGCGTTCAGCTCGCCGTGCAGGTTCAGCCCGTTCGGCGTGTCGGTGCCGGCCACCACTTTGCCACCGGCCTTCAAGATGTCCATCACCATCTTGTCGTTGCCGGGGCTGTCGAAGCCGCCACCGGGCGCCCCCTGGCCGGGCGAGCGGACGCCGGCCTGCATCCACTGCGGGTAGAGCAGGAATCGCGGGTCGTCGCGCAGCGCTGGCGCCTTCTCGAGGATGCGTCGCACGCCGCCGCCCGAGATCATCGGACAGAAGTAGCGCTGGCTCTTCCCGAACAGCTGCACCACGTCCTCGTAGCTGCGCTGCAGCGTCGACTGCTTCGGCGAGTAGCCGCGCCGGCTCGTGGCTGCCGTGTGCTCGGTGTTGTCGACGCCGACGAGGGCGGCGGGGAAGATCTCGTGCGTGGCCACCGGCACGCCGTTGTCGTGCGCGAACTGCACCATGCGCCGCTGCTGCAGATCGGGGAGACGCACGTAGCTCTTGATCAGGTCGTGCTGCAGCACCTTGGCGCGCTGCAATTCCATCTCGAAGTGCGCGACGCTCGAGATGGCGACGCCCATCTTGTAGTAGACCCGCTGCCACTCCATCAGGTAGCCGGTGCCGTAGACGCGCGGCATGATGCGCGCGCCGGCCTCGCTGGCTTCCCGGTCCTCGACCGCCTCGTACGGCGTGCTGCCCGGACTGCGCACCGTCGTCACGCCGAACGCCAGCCACGCGCGGCCCTGCGCTTCGCCGAAGTCTTTCTGCAGGTGCGAGTGGAACTCGATGAGCCCCGGCATCGCGGTGAGAGTCGAGG
>CADEDM010000033.1 GCA_902826065.1 uncultured Acidobacteriota bacterium
ATCTGAAGCCGTCGAACGTGCTGGTCGACACAGAGGGCCGGGTGAAGCTGCTCGATTTCGGGGTCGGGTCGTGGCTCGATCACGAGTCCCCGGACGGGGCGCGGGCCGGCCCACGCCGGTTCACGCCCGAGTTCGCCGCGCCGGAGCAGGTGCAGGGCGGCGCGATCACGACCGCCACCGATGTGTACGCGCTGGGCGCGCTGTTGTACGTGCTCCTGACTGGCCAGCATCCGGCCGGCGATTCAGCGCCGCGACGGCCATCGGACGTCATCGCCGACCGCGGCACGCGCCGCCGCCTGCGCGGAGATCTCGATGCGATCATCGCCAAGGCCCTGAGGGTCGATCCCGCCGCGCGGTATGAGGGCGTGGCTGCGCTCGCTGACGACCTGCGCCGGCATCTGCGCCACGAGCCGGTTGGCGCCCGACCCGCGACCGTGGCCTACCGTGCCGCCACCTTCATCCGGCGCCACCCCTGGTCGGTGGCAGCGTCGGTCGTGACCGTGGCCGTGCTGAGTGCCGGCCTCATCCTGACCGACCGACAGCGACGCATCGCGGACAGCCGGTTTCAGCAGCTGCGACAGTTGTCAGGTCAGGTCTTCTCGCTCGACGCTCGCCTCAACTACGTGCCGGGCACGACGCAAGCGAGGGAAGAGCTGGTGACGGCCTCGCTGCAGTACCTCGAAGGACTGTCGGCCGCCGCGCAGTCCGACCTCGACCTGGCCTATGAAGTCGCCGACGGCTATCTCAGCATGGCCAGGATTCAGGGCGTGCCCACCGGGCCGACCCTCGGACGTTTCGACCAGGCCGAAGCCAGTCTCGTCAAGGCCGACGCCCTGGCCGAGACGCTGCTCGCCGCCCGGCCCACCGACCTGCGTGCCCGCATCCTGTCGGTCGATATTGGTCACGATCGCATGATCGTCGCCGATTCCGTGCGCCGCCACGGAGACGCGATGGCCTTTGCGACGGACACTGCGGCCCTCATCGAGGACGTGCTGAACGACAGCCGCGCCACGCCCGAGCAGCGGCGATCGGTGATCGCCAAGTACGCCAACGTCGCGCTCGCCAACGTCAACCTGCGTCGCTACGACGAAGGCGTCCGCCTCGCCCGCCGACACGTCGAGCTGATGCGGTCGATGGTCGCGGACCCCGGCCCGCTCAGCGGCTCGTTGAGCGTGCTGGCCAACGCCCTCCGCCTCCAGGGCGATCTCGACGGCGCGCTCGCAGCGATTCGCGAGGCGCGCGCCACCGCGGCGACGGCTACGGGTCAGCGCCTGACGCAGGACCGGTATGGGCCCCTGCTGCGCGAGGGATTCATCCTCGGCGAAGATCGCAGTGTCAGCCTGGAGCGTCCGACCGAGGCGCTGGTGCCGCTGCGCGAGGCCTTCGCGATGGTGGAGGCCGGCGCGCGGGACGATCCGGGCGACTACACCAACCGCAGCCGCGTCGGCACCGTGGGTCGCGAGCTGGGCGACATCTTGCGGTGGCGTGACCCGCGGGAAGCGCTCGCGATCTACGACGTCGCTCTCGGCCGTCTCGGAGAGATCGAGAACAACGTCCGGGCGCGCCGTGACAGTGCGCTCGTCCTGGCCAGCTCGGCGTACGCCTTGCGCCGTCTCGACCGCGTCGCCGAGGCGAATGGACGAATCGAGAAGGCGCTCGCCATCCTCACTGAGACCAAGGACTATCCCGCCCGGACGATGGCGTTCGACGACGCGTTGTTCACGGTGCTGCTGTCGCGCGCCGATCAGCGCGCCGACGAGAAGCAGCTGGCGCCGGCGATCGCCGACTATCGCGCGATCATCGCACTCGTCACGCAGGCGAAATCAGACGTCGACCATGACCTGCGAGACGCCAACAGCCTGTCGCTGCTGTACGAGGAGCTGGCCCGGTTGTATCGATCGACGGGCGACGCGGCTGAGGCCGGGGCCCTCGACGCGAGGCGTCGAGGGCTGTGGCAGCATTGGGATCGCATGCTGCCGAACAACCGCTTCGTTCGGCGCCGACTGGCGTCGCTGCAGCCGTAGGCGCTGCGCGACGCGGACCTACTTGCGTTCCTTGAGCGAGTAGCCGGCCGGCACGGCGAACATCGTGTCGTCGAGGGCGCCGGCCGACACCTCGGTCACGGTCGTGGTCGCGGTCATGCCGCCCATCTTCGCCAGCAGCCCGGCCATCGGGCCGCTGCCTTCCATCTTGATGCTGGTCTCGGTCTCGTACGCGATGCCGCCGATGTCGGCCATCTTGCGGTACATCTCCACCATCGCCTTCGACTGGCCGGGGCTGGCCTTCGCGGCGCGCGGGTCGCCGAAGATGAAGCCCTTCTCGGCGGCCTGCTTGTAGAAGGTGGCCCAGTCGGCCGTGCCCGGCGCGCCCTTCACGATCCACACCGGACCGGTGAGGTTGACCATCATCTTCATCTCGCCGCCGCCCATCGTCGCGGGCACGCTCACGGCCATGTCGTAGCCGGCGGCGCTCTTCCCGCCGATCTCCTTGGTCTTGCCGTTGGACGTGATCTCGGCCTTCATCGCCGAGACGTCCACGTTCTTCGACATCTCGGCCTGGAACGCGCTCAGCGCGTAGACTTCGGCCTCTTTCTTCTTGAGGTCGAACGAGTACATCTTCTGGGCGTCGAGATCGATGATCGACACGAGCGTCTTGTCGCCCATCACCGTCTCGGTGCGCATCTTCGCGCCCTTGATGTAGGTGGTGCCCGTGGTCGTGCCGGACATCCCCATGCCCTTGCCGGTGGTGGTCTGCTTGATGGTGACGTCCGCCACGGCGGGAGCGGCGAGGGCGAGCGACAGGAACGAGACGAGAGCGGCGCGGCGCATGTAGCAGATCCTCCTGGGGGAGGGCACGATTGCCCAGTATAGCCCTGACGATCGGGCCGGGCTCGTGCACCTCTCCCCGGGAATATCGCACCGGCGCGCCCGCGACTGCAGGGGCAGAGGCAATCGTCTGGCGGCCGGCGCCGCCGCGTGCGCGGCGCCGCCCGGACCGCCAGGCCAGCCGTGGGCTTACTTTCGAATCGGGATGCCCATGGTGTCGTTCAGGAACGTCACGTTGGCATACAGGGTCTTCGCCGCGTTGAACGTGCCGCCGAGGCCGTTCGAGCACGACGTCCTCAACTGCCGGCCGGAGTGCGCCTCGATCTGCTTCAGCAGCGCCGCCAGGATGGCGGCGGCCCGCTTGTAGTCCCTGCGGTCGATGGCCACCTGCGCCTGCGACAGCGCCAGCTGATAGGACACCGTGATGGTGTGGTCGGCGATGCAGCCGAACTTCTCGTAGAAGTCGAGGGCCTTGCCGAGCGCGGCCGCCGTCATCGCGATGTTGAGCGTGAAGGGCGCCGTGCGCACGAGCGCGCCCGACGTGCCGCGGATCGTCATCGTGTAGCTGCCGGCGAGCACGGTCGGACCCGTGGTGATGTCGACCTGGCCGTTGACCGTGCCGCCGAACGGCGGCGTCACGCTCGGCGTGAGGTAGTTCATCGTCACGCCTGCCGGCACGTTCAGCGTGCTGAAGGTCACCGGCGCCGAGAACGACACGTTGGCCGTCACGGGAATCGTGCGCGGCTCCGTTTCGTTGGGCACCATCGTCGCCGTGTTCACGGGACCGACGGTGAAGTTGGGCGGCGGCGTGAAGTTGGCCGTCACCGCCTTCGTCATGTCCATCACCACAGTCGTCGTCAGCGCCATCGGGTCGGTGACGCCGCCTGACCAGCCCGTGAACGTGTAGCCCGGCGCCGCCGCGGCCGAGATGATGACGACGGTGTGCCGGTTCACGCCCGTGGCGCCCACTGGCGGCGTCGTCGAGCCTCCGGCCGCCGGATTGGCGACCATCGTCAGCGTGACCGGGTCGTCGTTCGAGACCCCGCCGACGATCGGGCATTCCATCTGCATCACCGGCGGGCCGAACACGCACAGCTCGAAGGCGCCGATGTCGTAGCCGCCTTCGGCGGGCCGATCCTGGCCGCGCTGGTCGCGGCCCAGGGCCACGTTCGGATCGGCGGTGTTGATCGCCGGACTCGACAGCGGGATGCGCATCGTCGCCGTGCGGCCCTGGTTCATCTGCAGCGGCCCGAGCAGCGGATCCGCCGCGACGGCGATGCCGAGGCAGTTGTCGTTCTGCTCGATCAGGTTGCCGCGCATGTCGACGGCGATCGATCCGCCCAGCGAGCACTCCGCGGTGCCGTTGTCGGCGATGATCGAGTTGTAGAGGCGCAGCACGGCGCGGCCGCGCCACTGCACGGCAACGAGCCCGGCGCCGAAGCCGGTGCCGTTGTTGCTCGCGATCGTCGAATGCGTGACGTTGAGCTCGCCGTCGACCGAGAAGAGCCCGGCGCCGCGATCGTTACCGTTGGGCGCCGCGCCGGACGCGCCGTTGCCTCCGCCGACGCCGCGCACCGCGACGTTGCCGGTGAAGGTGCTGTTGCGCACCGTGACGACCCCGGCGTGATTGAAGATCGCGCCCCCCAGTCCGGCACCGCCGCCGCCGGTACCGCGCCGCCCGCCGCCACCGAACATGCCGGCCGATCCGCTGCCGCCGTCGTTCAGCGTTCCGTAGCCGGACGAGCCGCCGCCGGCACCGAAGCCGCCATCGCCGCCGTCGGCGCCGAAGACGTTGTCGCCCCAGCCGGCGCCGCCGCCGCCGCCGAAGCCGCCATTGCCGCCGTGACCGCCGTGCCGGCCGCCCGCGCCGCCGCCACCGCCGTAGTCGCCGTGGCCACCGTCGCTGCTCGTCAGGATCGTCGTGCCGCCGCCGCCCCCGCCGCCGCCGGCGCAGGCGGCGGTGCCGCCGGTGCTGCCCACTCCGCCATTGCCGCCGCACGCGATGCCGCCGATGCGACTGCGCGCCTGGCGCAGCGTGCCGCCGCCGCCGCCGCCGTGCGCGTCGTTCCCCGAGCCCACGCACGCACCGAAGCCGTTGCCGCGCGACCCGCCGCCGCCCACGCCGCCCTCGCAGATCGTGAAGTCGCCGTCGGGGCGGCCGTGGCCGCCCATGCCGCCGCCGCCGCCGAAGGTGTTCTCGGCGCCCGACGATCCGGCGCCGTTGCCGCCCATCGCGATGTTGCCGACGAACGTGCTGTTCTCGACGAGGAGTTGCCCGCCGCCGACGTAGACGGCCCCGCCGGCGCCCAGTCCGCCGCCACCCCCGAAGCCGCCGTCGCCGCCGCGGGCCAGGAAGCCGCGGATGGTCATCTGGCGCAGGGTCAGACGGCCGCCGGTCCCCACCGCGAAGGCGCGCACCGCTGCCGGGCCGCCGTGCATCAGGATGGCGCCGTAGCCCTCGATGACGATGCCGCTCGTCACGAGCGGCGTCGCCGTGGGCCCGAACGGGTTCGTGGCGTCGTCGAGGACGGCATCGAGCTGCAGGGTCCCGCCCTGCGGCAGGATGATGATGTCGTCGCCCTTGCCGGGCAGGCACGACGTCGTCACCGTGCCGGTCTGTCCGCCCGCCGAGTAGACGGTGGCGATCGACGCGTCGAAGTTGGCGGCGAAGATCGCCTCCTGCAGCGAGCAGCCGGGTACTTTCGTCCCGATCTTCTGTTGCAGGGTCGTGACGTAGATGATGTTGGCCGCTGCCGGGGCGGCGCCGCCGAGCAACAGAGTCAGCAAGGCGAGCCCACTCGCCATCCACGTCCGCATTCGGGTCCAGCAGGTCATGACGGTCCTCCGTGAAGTTTCCGGACGCCGCGCCGGCGACCCGGGGGCACGGGTTCGGGCGTACTTCCGGAATCGCAAGGTCGCGATCGAATCCGGACACCGGGCTGCGATAGGCTGGGCCCCACGTCGGGCGTCGCCATGACCGGACCCTCGCATTCCTCGCTCGGAACCCTGTTGGCGACGGCCGAGGGGCAGCCGGCGCCCGGCTCGGCGCTGTTCGCCGCGTTGTACGGCGAGTTGCACCGCATCGCCTCCCGCGAGCTACAGCGCCAGGGGTGGGGCGTTTCCCTCGGCGCGACGAGCCTGTTGCACGAGGCCTACCTCGACTTGTCGAAACGCGACCCGGCCGCGTTTCCCGACAAGCCGCGATTCCTCGGCTACGCGTCGCGCGTCATGCGCGGCCTGATCGTCGACTACGCCCGGCACCGCCAGGCGGTGAAGCGGGGCGGGCGGTTCGAGCTCACCGGCCTGGCCGACAACGCCCAGGCGCTGCCGGCCGCGGCGGCGTCGGCCGACCTTGTCCGGATCAGCGACGCACTCGACGATCTCTCCAGCGTGGAACCCGTGCTCGCCGAGGTCGTCGACCTCAAGTACTTCTGTGGCTTCTCGTTCGAGGAGATCGCCGCCATGAAGGGCCTGTCGGAACGCACCGTGCGCCGGCACTGGACCAAGGCGCGCGCCTACCTGCACGACGCCCTGCGCGACGACGCGTCGCCCGGCGCCTGAGCCGCCACGACATGTCCGGGGATCGTCTGTCGCAGTGGCAGTCGGCGAGTCCGTACCTGGACACGGCGCTCGACCTGCCACCCGACGAGCGTGCCGCCTGGCTGGCGGAGCTGCGCCAGACCTCGCCCGCGATCGCCGCGGAGATCGAGCGCTGGCTGAACGAGTGCGCGCTGGTCGAGGCCACCGAGTTCCTCGAGCGCGACGCCACGCCCGACCCGTCGCGCGCGGCTCTCGCCGGGGTCGACGTCGGTGCCTACCGGCTGACCTCGCTCGTTGGACACGGCGGCATGGGCACGGTGTGGCTGGCCGAGCGGACCGACGGGCGCTTCACCGGCCGGGTCGCCGTGAAGCTGCTCAACCCGGCGCTGGTCGGACGTCGCGGCGAGGAGCGATTCGCGCAGGAGGGGCGCATCCTCGCCCGTCTCACCCATCCCGGCATCGCCCGCCTGGTCGACGCCGGCGTCACGGGCATCGGCCAGCCGTACCTCGCCCTCGAGTTCGTCGACGGCGTCCCGATCGACCGCCACTGCGATGCCCGCCGCCTCGACGTCGAGGCACGCCTGCGTCTCGTGCTCGACGTGCTCGACGCCGTGCAGGTGGCGCACAACCAGCTCGTCGTGCACCGCGACATCAAGCCGTCGAACGTGATGGTCACGACCGACGGCATCGTGAAGCTGCTCGACTTCGGCATCGCCCGGCTGCTCCAGCCCGATGCGCTCGACACGGCCGGTCTGACGCGCGACAGCCAGGCGATGCTGACACCCGCCTACGCCGCGCCCGAGCAGGTGAACAACGGCGACATCACGGTCGCGACCGACGTCTATGCGCTGGGCGTGCTGGTCTACCTGCTGTTGACGGGGCGGCATCCCGCGGAGCCCGAGCTGAGCCGGCCCGCCAGCCTCATCCGCGCCATCACCGACGTCGACCCGCCGCTGATGTCGACGCGCGTCGTCGACGCCGATCCGCGACTCACCGGCACGCCGGCCGCGAATGCCGAGGCCCGCGCCGCAACGCCCGCGCGCCTGCGCGAGACGCTGCGCGGCGACCTCGACGCCGTCGTCGCCAAGGCGCTGGCCAAGGCACCGGCGGCCCGCTACGCCAGCGCCGCCGTGATGGCCGACGACCTGCGCCGGCACCTCGAGCGCCGGCCGGTGCTGGCGCGTCGCATCACCGCCGGGTATCGCCTGCGCCGCTTCGTGGCGCGCAATCGTGTCGCCGTGGGACTGAGCGCCGTGGCGGCGACGGCGCTGGTTGCTGGCACGGCCGCCACCGTCATCCAGGCGCGCCGGGTGGCCGTGGAGCGCGACTTCGCGCTGCGTCAGCTGTCACGGGCCGAGTCGATCGTGGAGATGAACCGCTTCCTGCTCACGGACGCGGCGCCGATGGGCCAGCCGTTCACGGCCGGCACGCTGCTGCGCCGTGCCGAGGAGCTGCTGACGCGTCGCGCGGCCGTCGCGGTCGATCAGAACGTCGTCGAGTCGCTGGCCGAAGTCGGTTTCCAGTACTGGTCGCAGGACGAAGACGACAACGCGCGCCGGGTGTTGACGCAGGCCTACGAGCTGTCGCGCCGGCTGCCGGCCAGCGCGGCGTCGACGCGCGCCAAGGCCGGATGCAGCCTGGCCTCGGCGCTCGCTCGCGGCGTGGACATCCCGCGCGCGCGGCAGCTCATCACCGAGGCGCTGGCCGAGATGCCGGCGGGCGAGTCGTTCACGCTCGACCACGTGGCGTGCCTCAAGGACGCCGCACGTGTCGCACGCGAAGCCGGCGACTCGGCCGCCGATCTCCGCTATCTCGAGGAAGCGCGGGTGCGCCTCGAGGCCTCGGGCCTTGGCTCCGACAACTCGAAGCTGAGCCTGGTGCTGGAGCTCGCGGACGCGTCACGGACGGCCGGGCGCAGCACCGAGGCCAGCCGGCTGTTCGAGGACGCCTTCGCGCAGTTGACGTCACTCGGGCGCGATCGCACCGAGGAAGCCGGCACGCTGCTGAACAACTGGGGCCTGGCGCTGTCGTTCCTGGGCCGGCCGCGCGATGCCGAGAAGGCCTACCGGCAGGCGGTCGAGATCTCGCAGGCCACCGCCGACGGCGAGAGCGTGTCGCCGATGCTGCTGTTGAACCTGGCGCGCCCGGTGCTCGAACTCGATCACGCCGACGAGGCGATCGCGCTGGTCGAACGCGCGCTTGCAGAGGCCCGCCGGCTCAAGGACGAAGTGGTGAAGAACCAGGCGCTGTTGTTCGGCGCGGTCGCCTATCGTGCGAAACGCGACGCGACGCGCGCCACGGCGTTGCTCGACGAGGCCGACACCGCCTTGCGACAGGTGCTGCCGCCCGACCACCCGGCCTTCGGCGCGATTGCCGAACAGCGAGCCGAGGATCTGGAACGCGCCGGCCGGCTGGCCGAAGCGCGGGTCGAGACCGATCGTGCGATGGCGTACGCGACCGGCAGCTCGCAGGGCGCGGGACTGGTGCGAACCGTGCTCTACCGTCGCGCCTCGATCGCGCTCGCGTCCGGCAACGCCGCGGCCGCCGTGGAGGATGCCCAGGCGGTCGTGCAGCAGATGACGGCGCGGCTGGGTACGGGCATCCGCGCGTCCAACCTCGGCCGCGTGCACCTGTTCCTGGGCCGGGCGCAGCTCGCCGCCGGTCGCCGCGCCGACGCGCGGACGTCGTTCGAGGAGGCGGCGGCGCATTTCGACGCGACTCTGACGCCCGACCACCGCGAGTCACGCGAGGCGCGGGACTGGCTGGCACGCGCGTCTCAGCCGTGAGCCCGACGAGCGTCTCGCCCGGCCTTACTCGTCCCGACGCGTCGGCGGCGGCCGACGGCTGATCGCGTTACATGGCGGTGAACCCGTGCAGCGCAGGGGCCACGGGCGCACATTCCCGGCCCGCGGCCGCACGGTCCGGCCTTATGCTTGAGGCTCGCGTCGGCCTTCCCCTGCCGCTCTGCGATCCGGCTCAACTGCATGGACCCGTCCGTCGACACCTCCGGCCATCGTCTGCTCATCATCGACGACGACCCCTCGATTGGCGCGATGATCGCGCGCGTGGCGGCTCGCGCCGGCTATCAGACGCTGGTCGTGTCGACGCCCGACGACTTCCTGCAGCGCGTGCGGATCTGGGCGCCGACGCACATCGTGATGGACCTGCAGATGCCGGTGGTCGACGGCCTGGAGCTCCTGTCGCAGCTGGCGTCGGATCACAGCACCGCGCGCATCATCCTGATCAGCGGCGCCGGTGATCGCGTGGTCGATGCCGCCCGCCGGGTCGGCACCGCGCGGGGCTTGTCGGTCACGGCGGCGCTCAACAAGCCGTTCAGCATCGCCGAGCTCGAGTCGGTGCTGCAGGCCAACCGGCTCGAGGATCCGTGGCTCACCGTGGCCAATCTCTCGGCCGCCATCGAGCGCGACGAGTTCTTCCTCCTCTATCAGCCGCAGGTCGATCTGCGCTCCGGCGCGGTGCCCGCAGCCGAGGCGCTGGTGCGCTGGCGGCACCCGGTGCGCGGCGTCGTCTCGCCGCTCGAGTTCATTCCGTTCGCGGAGTCGTCGGCCTGCATCGACCGCATGACGCAGTGGATCGTGGGCGCCGGGTGCGCGCAGCTGCGGCGGTGGGATGGCATGGGCATGGCGATGCGTCTCGCCATCAACCTCTCGGCCCGGAACCTGCACGAGGCGCGGCTCGGCGATCAGCTCGAGGCGCAGTGCCGCGGTGCCGGCGTCGATCCGTCGCGGCTCACCTTCGAGCTGACCGAGACCGCGGCGATGCGCGACGCCACGCTCATGACCGACGTGCTGACGCGTCTGCGCGTCAAGGGCTTCGGCCTGTCGATCGACGACTTCGGCACCGGCTACTCCTCGCTCGTCCTGCTGCACCGCCTGCCGTTCACCGAGCTGAAGGTCGACCGCTCGTTCGTCTCGACCTGCCTCACCTCGAAGGAGAGCCGGGCGATCGTCCGGCACGTCGTGGATCTGGCCCACGCCCTGCACCTGCACGCCGTCGCCGAGGGCGTCGAGTCGGCCGAGGTGATGCGTCTGCTGCGCGAGCTGGACTGCGACGCGGCCCAGGGCACCTTCGTCGCGCTGCCCCTCGAAGCCGACCAGGTGCCGGACATGGTGCGCGGCCATGCTGACGCGCCGTGGTATCGCGCCGGCGCGCCCTGGGCCGTGGCTGGCTGACGCCCGCTACTGCGCCGCCAACCGCGACGTCGGCGTCCACGTGGCGAGCGCCACACCCGCGAGCACCAGCACGCCGCCGCCGAACGCGCTCGACGGCAGCCGCTCGCCGAGGAACAGCGCCCCCCACGCCACCCCGAACACCGGGATCAGGTAGGTGACGGCCATCGCCGTCATCGGCCCCGAGCGCGCCAGCAGCCGGAAGTAGAGGCCGTAGGCGAACGCCGTGCACAGCACGCCGAGGCTGGCGGCCGCCAGCCAGGCGGTACGAGTGGGCGACACGACCGGCCAGCGGGCGACCGCCAGCGGGGCCAGCAGCAGCGCGGCGGCGATCTGGCTGCCGCCGGCGACCGCGAGGGCCGGCAGGTGCCCGAGGTGCTGGCGGGTGTAGTGCGCCGACACCGCGTAGAGCACCGTGGCCACCAGGGCCGCGGCGATGGCCGGGACGTTGTCGCCCGACGCCAGGGTCGGCCACGCCAGGGCCAGCACGCCGGTGAAACCCACGGCCAGGCCCGCCAGGCGGCGTGCCGGGAGCCGCTGCCCTAACCACACGAGCGCCACGAGCGCGCCGAACAACGGCACCGTGGCGTTGAGCACCGCGTTGAGACCGGCTGGCAGCGACAGCGACGCGTAGGCGAAGAGCGTGAACGGCACGGCCGTGTTGATCGCGCCGACGACAGTGAGCGGCAGCGCGGCCTGACGCAGCGTGAGCAGGCCGCCGCGGCGCACCAGCACGGCGCCGAGCAACACGGCAGCGATGATGACGCGCAGGAAGATCAGCGCCACCGGGCCGAACTCGGGCGCGGCGACGCGCATGAACAGGTACGACGCGCCCCACACGGCGCCCAGCACCACCAGGTCGATCGCGTCGGGGGCCGGGACCATCCGCTCAGTGTGCCGCGGCGGCGTCTGCCGATCGAGTGGCAGACATGACAGTTCGCGTCAAGATCCTGCCACCGTCTCCGGCGCCGCTCACTCCAGCGTCGCGTGCCGTCGCAACCGACCGCTACAGCTGTCGCAATGCCGTCGGAATCGGCAGCCGCGCGGCCCGGATCGCCGGGAACACGCCGCCGATGAAGCCCATGATCAGCGCGTAGACGAGGCCCAGCACCAGCAGTTGGGGCGTGACGCGGAACGCGAACGCCACCTGGCTGAACGTCTGGAAGTTCATGGTCGACGTCTGGTAGCCGTTGAAGGCCCCATAGGCGATGAGGCCGCCGGCCAGCCCGCCCAACGCCGCCAGCGCCAGCGATTCCACCAGCACCGACACCACCACGGAGCTGGCGTCGAAGCCCAGCGCCCGCAACGTCGCGATCTCGCGCGAGCGCGTCGAGACCGCGGTGTACATGGTGAGGATGGCGCCGAACACCGCGCCGATGCCCATCAGCGCCGCGATGCCGAAGCCCACGGTGCGGATCAGGCTGCTGAGAGCCCGCGACTGCTGCGCGTAGTACTCGGTCTCGCGCCGCACCTGCACGTTGAGCTGTGGGTTGGCGGTGAGCCAGTCGCGGAAAGCGTCGAAGCTGTCGGAGGCGTCGAGCCGCGCCATCACCAGCTGGTAGGTGTTGCCGCGGCGGTAGGCGCCCTGCAGCACGCGGGCGTCGCACCAGATCTCGGTTTCGTTGGCGCCACCGTCGGCTTCGAAGAGACCGACGACCTCCCAGGCGTTCTGGCCCGACATGATCCGGCTGCCCACGGTGAGATTGGCGAACTGGCCGCTGGCCGCGCGGCCCACCACCACCTCGTTCGTCCCGAAGGTGAGCATGCGGCCCTCGACGATCGAGGCGTTGTCGCGCGTGATCATCGTCGTCGGCTCGATGCCGCGCATCGGCACGTTGGCGGCCGTGCCGGTGCTGATCTTCGGCAGGTCGATGATCACGTAGAGCTCGGCCGACGTCGCCGCGGTCTGCCCGTCGCGGCGGATGCCCGGCGCCTGGCGGATGAGGTCGGCCTCGGCGCCCGAGACGCCGCTGGTCATCTCGCTGTCGGCGCCGCTGCGCATCACCAGCGCCCGCGCCGGCGAGCCGGCTTCGCCCATCGCGGCCGTGAAGCCCGTCGCGATCGACAGCACCGACACCAGCACCACCACCACGCCGGCGATGCCCACGATGGCGACGCCCGACGAGCCGACGCGCTGCGGGATGGTGCGGAGGTTGAGGGCCGTGACGGCCAGCGTTTGCCCGATCCAGTGCAGCATCGTCAGCTCCGTCGCAGGGCGTCCGTGATCTTGAGGTTCATCGCCGACACCGCCGGCCACGCCCCGGCCACGAGACCGAGGCCGAGAATGAGCGCCGCCCCGAACGCGACATCGCGCCCGGGCAGCATGAAGATCGGCAGCATGCCGTTGGTGGGATCGCCCTGTTGCACGATCAGCCACGCCAGGCCGAGCCCGGCGGCACCGCCGAGCAGGGCGATGACCAGCGACTCGCCGAGGACGAGCGACAGGATGAGCGCGTTCGAGAAGCCCAGCGTCTTGAGCACGCCGACCTCATTCGTGCGCTCGCGCACCGACTGCGCCATCGTGTTGGCGGCGACGAGCAGCATCGTGAACAGCACCGCCACGAGGATGGCGACCATGATCGCGCCGATGTCGCCGACCTGCTTGGCGAAGCCTTCCACGAAGCCCTTTTCAGTGGTGGTCTTGGTCTCGGCCGACGAGTTGGCGAACATCCCGTCGAACTTCGCGCCCATCGCCTGGGCCTGCGACGCGTCGGCGATCTTCACGACGTACCACCCGACCAGCCCGTCGCCCTGGCGGCGGTTCTCGTCGAGGTAGTCGTAGCGGAAGAAGAACTGGGTCTTGTCGATGCCTTGATCGCCGTCGTACATGCCGACGATGTTGAATTCCCACGTCTGGCCGTCGCCTTTCGGCTGCCAGATGGTGCCCTGGATGGGAATGCGGTCGCCGATCTTCCAGTTGAAGCGCTTCGCCAGGTCGACGCCGACGATCGCGCCCTGCCGATCCCCCGCCCACGCCGCCAACTGATCCGGCGGCACGCGGAACTCGGGATAGATCTGCAGGAACGACTCGCGCTCCACCGCCATCTGGGCGAAGAAGTTTGCCGGGTCCTGGTAGACGCCGCCGAACCACGACTGGTGCGTCGCCAGCGCGACGCCTTCGGTGGCCCGCAGCCGCTCGAGGTAGCTCACCGGCAGCGGCATGATCAGGCTGACCTTGTGGATCAGCACCAGCCGATCCAGGCCGGCGATGTCGACGCCGAAGCTGAAGGCCGTGCGGATCGTCATCAGCAGGCCGAACAGCAGGAAGGCCACGAACACCGACAGCAGCGTGAAGATGGTGCGGACCTTCTTCCGCCACAGGCTTTTCCACAGCAAGGGCAGGTACTTCATGCCACCGCCTCCTCCAGCAACACGCCCTTCTCGAGGTGCAGCGTGCGGCGGGCGCGTTCGGCCGCGCGCGGGTCGTGCGTGACCATCACGATGGTCTTGCCGTGCTTCTGGTTCAGCGCCACGAGCAGATCGAGGATCTCGTCGCCCGACTTGCGATCGAGATCGCCGGTCGGTTCGTCGGCGAGCAGCAGTGTCGGATCGGTGACGATGGCGCGGGCGATGCCGACGCGCTGTTCCTGGCCGCCCGAGAGCTGCCGCGGGTAGTGCTTGGCGCGCTCAGCGAGCCCGACCACGTTCAGCGCGATGGCCACGCGCTTCTTGCGCTCGGCCTTCGACAGGCTGGTGAGCAGCAGCGGAAGATCGACGTTGCGCTCGGCCGTGAGCACCGGCAGCAGGTTGTAGAGCTGAAAGACGAAGCCGATGTGGTGTGCACGCCAGCGCGAGAGCTGGCTGCCGCCCAGCGCCGCGATGTTCGTGCCGCCCACTTCGACCGACCCGGCCGACGGCGCGTCGAGTCCGCCCATCAGGTTCAGCAGCGTGGTCTTGCCCGAGCCCGACGGGCCCATGAGCGCCACGAAGTCGCCCTGCGGAATCTCCATGTTGACGCCCTTCAGGACGTCGATGCGCTCGCTGCCGCGCGTGAAGTACTTGTGGACGCCGTTGACCCGCACCAGTGCGCTCATGACCCCGGTTCCTCCTGTGCTTACTTGACGATGATGACGGCGCCTTCGGCCAGGGCCGGCGGCGGCGAGACGACCACGCGATCGCCGGACGCCAGGCCGGCGGTGACTTCGAGGCGGTCGCCGTCGGTGCCACCCGTCTGGATGGCGCGACGCTGGACGGTGGTGCCCGTGATGACGAACACGACGTTGCGGCCGTTGTCGGAGACGACCGCGCTCTTCGGCACGAGCGCCATGGGCCTCGCGGCGGCCGGTGTCGCCTCGGCGGATTCCTCGCGCAGGAACGTGACCTTCACGCCCATGTCGGGCAGGATGCGCGGATCGAGCTCGTTGAAGCCGATGCGTACGAGCACCGTGGCCTTCTGGCGGTCGGCCGTGGGCACGGCGGTGATGACCTTGGCCGGGATCTGCCAGTCGGGATAGGCGTCGAGCACCGCGCTCACCGGCTGCTTGTCGGAGACGCGGTTGATGTAGCTCTCGTTGACGTCGACCTCGATCTCGAGCGAGCGCATGTCGACGATGGTGCAGATGCCGGTGCGCGTGAAGCCGCCGCCGGCCGATACCGGCGACACCATCTCGCCCGGCTGCGCGTCCTTCGAGATCGCCACGCCCGAGAACGGCGCGCGGATGATCATGTCGTCCATCGCGGTCTGCTGCAGGGCCACCTGCTGCTCCGCGACCGAGATCTGCTCGCGCATCGACGCCACGCGGGCGACCAGCGAATTGACTTCGGCGTTGGCCGTGTCGATCTCTGCGGCGGTGACCAGTCCGTCCTTCGACAGCCGCTCACGCCGGGCCTGCACGAGCCGCGCCTCGTCGAGCCGGACTTCCACCTCGGGCACGGCCCGTCTGGCCGCTTCGAGCTGTGCCCGCGACAGCGCCAGCGCGGCGCGCATGGTCGAGTCGTCGAGCCGGGCCAGCACCTGGCCCTCGCGCACCGCCATGCCTTCCTCGACGTTGACCTCGATGACCTTGCCGGTGACCTTCGACGAGACCGTGGCGCGACGCCGCGCCGTCACGTACCCGGACGCGTTCAGCACCGACGCCTGCGCGCCTGCCGCGCGCTGCGTGACCGACGCTGCTTCGACCTCGATCGGCACGACACGGTGGGTCCACCACCAGGCACCGCCGCCAACCGCCGCCAGCAGCAGGGCCAGGAACACCCAGCGTCCCCAACTCCGCCCGGTCGGCAGGGGGGCGCGTTCGATGCGCAGGGCGGACAGGTCGTCGATCGGATCGCTTGAACCCATCTCAGAACCCCTGGCGAAGCACCGAGGGCCGCGCGGCGCCCGGATCGCAAGGCGCGAGGAGGGAGGGATATCGGGAATATCCGAGTGACGAGCAACGCCGCGAGGCGGGATGCCGCGTCGCCCGAATGCCGCCGAGGGTTCTGAGGTGGGTTCTCAACACGGTCTCCGGAAGCGCGCTACGGTAGCGCGAACAAATAGCGAAAGTCAACGAGCCCGCCGCACGCGTCATGGTTCGCAACCACGCAGACGGAATCACGGGGCCGGCCGGTTCGTGCCGCGGGATCCAGCGGCCGAAGGAGCGGAACCGGCGGCAGGAATGCCTGCCGCACCGGCCTCGCGGTCTCTGACTATACGACGGGCGATTCCGACGACGCTTCTCCGAAACTGCCACATCGGGAAAGGGGCAGGCACCTTGCGAGGGGGACAGGCTTATGAGGTGCCTGTCCCCAAGGCGGCGGCGCGGCCAGCCGTGCGGCCCGTAGACCACGCCCACTGGAAGTTGTGGCCGCCGATCGGGCCGAAGGCGTCGAGGACCTCGCCGCAGAAGTGCAGGCCGGGGGCCCGGCGGCTCTCGAGCGTGGCGCGGCGCACCTCGTCGAGGGCCACGCCGCCACCGGTGACCTCAGCCGGCCGATAGCCCTCGTGTCCGGTCCACGGCAGCGGACACGACGTGAGCGCCTCGACGAGGGCAGTGCGCTCCTCGCGTCTGAGCTGCACGCACAGCCGGTCCAGCGGCACGCCGGCGACCTCGACCAGGCGCGCCGCCAGGCGCTCTGGGATCTCGCCGGCCACGGCACTGAGCACCTGGCCGCGCGCGGACTGCAGACGCGCCGTCCACGCCGCGGCATCGAGCGACGTCCATTGCACGCGCACCTCGGCCGGCGGGCCGCCCGCCTGGAGACTGCGCACGGCTACGTGCGAGACATCGAGCACGGCCGGCCCGCTGTAGCCGCGATGCGTGAACAGGAAGCCGCCCTGCGACGACGCCCGCTCGCGGCCAGACCGGGCCTCGATGCCGACATCGAGCGAGATGCCGGCGAGGTCGGCGTGCGGATGGGGCGAGGCGGTGAGCGGCGTCAACGCGGCATAGCGCGAATGCACGGTGTGGCCCGCGGTCGTGGCGACGTCGAAGCCGAACCCGGTGCTGCCAGTCGACGCCACCGACAGCCCACCGGTGGCGACGACGACGCGATCGACGTCGAGATGCCGGCTGCCCATGGCCACCCGCCACCCGCCGTCGATGGGCGTCACGGCGTCGACCGCGGTGCCGAACCACCGCGCCACGTCGAGATCGCGGGCCCGCTGCACGAGGGCATCGCGCACGTCGCGGGCGCGATTCGACGCCGGGAACAGCTTGCCGCTCTCTGCTTCGAGCGCCAGCGGCACCCCGAGCTCGTCCTCGAAGTACCGGCGCTGTTCGTGGAGCGGCCAGGCGTGCAGCATCGCGCGCACGAGCGTGGCCGAGGCCTCGCTGACGAACCGAGCCGGCGCCGACACCGACGGCAGCACGTTGCAGCGGCCGCCGCCGCTGATCAGGATCTTGCGGCCGCCGTCCGAGGTGCGCTCGACCAGCGTCACCTCGGCGCCCGCTTCCCGCGCCGTGATGGCGGCGATGAGGCCGGCGGCGCCGGCGCCAATCACGGCGACGCGCGTCGTCACCGGGGTCGCCCTTCGTTACGCGCGCTTTCGTTGACGCCGCTCACGGCGCTCATCGTATCGTGGTGGGATGGGTCTGGCCCGATCCCTCATCCTGACCGCGTCCGACAACCGCTGGCTGCGCGAGAACGGCACGAAGCTGCCGTTCGTGCGCCGCGCCGTCTCCACCTTCATGCCCGGGGAGACCGCCGCCGACATGCTGACCGCCGCCCAGCAGCAGGCGCAGCTGGGCGTGGGCGCACTGTTCACACGGCTGGGCGAGAACGTCGCCGATATGCGCGAGGCCGACGGCGTCCGCGATCACTACCTGGAGGTGATCGGACAGGTCGAGCGTCGCGGCATCGCCTGCGAGCCGTCGATCAAGCTCACCCAACTCGGCTACGACGTCGACCGCGAGGCCGCCTACCGCAGCGCCCTCGCCATCGGCCGGCGCGCGATGGACGCCGGCAGCTACTTCTGGGTCGACATGGAGCAGTCGTCGTACGTCGACGGCACCCTCGACATGGTCAGCCGCCTGCGCCAGGAGGTGCCGCGCATCGGCATCGCGCTGCAGGCGTACCTGCGCCGCACGGGCGACGACGCCGCGCGCATGATCCGCGAAGGCATCGGCATCCGGCTGGTGAAGGGCGCCTACCGCGAGCCCGAGGCGGTGGCGTTCCCGCAGAAGTCGGACGTCGACGCGAACTACGTGCGCATCGCGAAGGTGATGATGGCGCCCGAGTCACGCGCCAGCGGCTCCCGCGCCGTCTATGGCACGCACGACACGGCGATCATCAGGGCGCTCGAGGCGCACGGCGACGGGCTGGGCATCGCACCGACGGACTACGAAGTGCACATGCTCTATGGCATCCAGCGCGGCGAGCAGCGCCGGCTGGCGTCGTCGCGGAAGAACCTGCGCGTGCTGATCGCCTACGGCACCTACTGGTTCCCGTGGTACATGCGGCGCCTGGCCGAGCGGCCGGCGAACGTGTGGTTCGTCGCCAAGAGCCTTTTCAAGTAACGGATCAGCGGCCAGAGGCTAGCGGCTGGCCGCTGGATCCGACGGTGACGCAGGCGGTCGCGTCACGCCGTCGTCGCCGCGGCCACGAACGTCGCGATGTCCCGTCGCCAGCGCTCACGCGTCGACGCGTCCACCGGGCCAGGCTCGCGGATGATCCGCGCGTGGACTTCGCGCACGCCGGTGTCCGCGATGAGGTCGCGGACGTTGTGAGCGCGGACCTGGCCGCCGGCGATGATGGCGATGCGCCCGGCAGCGCGCGCAACGAGGCGCCCGAGCGTCGCGCTGCCCTCGACGGCCGTCGCGGCGCCGCCGGACGTCAGCACCCGTGCGACACCGATGGCGACGAGCGCGTCGAGCGCGGCCGCGGGGCCCGCGGACTCGTCGAACGCGCGATGGCATGTCACCGGCAGCGGCTTGGCGAGCGCGACGAGTGGCCGCATCATCGCCCCGTAGATGGCGCCCGCAGGCGTGAGCGCGCCGGTGACGATGCCTGCGGCGCCGGTCCGCTTCACCGCCTCGATGACGCCGACCATCGACGCCATCTCCTCCGGCGTGTAGACGAACGACCCGCCGCGCGGGCGCACCATGACGCACACGGGGATGGACACCGCCGCGACCACGGACCGCACCAGGGCGAGGGCCGGCGTGGTCCCGCCGACGTCGAGATTCGCGCACAGCTCGAGGCGGTGCGCACCTCCTTCCGCCGATGCGATCGCGGCCTCGAGCGAGTCCACGCACGACTCGATGACGACCGGGCGGTTCATCGGCGTGCCGATCCGAGCGTGGCGAGGATGACGTCGACGGCCGCCTCGGCGCCGCGTTCGGCCGCCACCGTTCGAGCGACGTCGCCGGCGCGCGCCGCCGCTCCGCCATCCTGCAGCAGTCCACGCAGCGCCGCCGTCGCGCTCGGCGTGTCATAGCGCGAGGCGTAGATCACGCGGCCGACGCCGAGGCGCTGCATGCGTCCGGCGTTGTCGAACTGATCGTGCGCGTGCGGCACCACCAGCTGTGGACATCCGCTCCGCATCGCCTGACCTGTCGTGCCCACGCCGCCTTGATGCACGACGGCCGCCGCGCGCGGAAACACCTGGTCGTGGGGCGCGCCTTCGGCCACGAGGACACCTGCCGGCAGCCCGGTCGGCACGCCGGACGGCTTCGGGCCCACGAGCAGCAAGGCGCGCTTGTCCACGGCCTGCGCCGCCGCGGCGCTGGTCTCGTAGAACCGGCCCGGTGAGAACACCGCCGACGACCCGAGCGTGAAGACGATCGGCGCCGGTCCGGCGTCGAGGAACGCCGTCACCGGCCCGGGCATCGGGATGGCGCGATTGAAGAACGGAAAGCCGGTGAGCGTCGTGCGCACCGGCCAGTCGCGCTGCGGCGCGCCGAGCGCCGACGAGAAGAGCGCCAGCGTGCCACGCGGAGAGAACTGGCCGTCATAGAGCGGGTCGCCGGCCGGCGGCAGGTCCCACCGCGCGCGCAGTTCGCGCACCGGCGCCGTCCACGGCGCGGTGAGGCGTCGTGCCAGCGCCATCAGCGCCCGCCCGGTCCACGGTCCGAGCCGGCGCAGGCTCGCGGCCCACGGCGCGTTCGGCAGGACCGGGAAGTCGTAGGCAGAGAAGAAGGACATCGGCGCCAGCACGCTCGACAGCCACGGCAGACCGCGACGCTCGGCGACGAGCGGCGCCGCGAAGGTCACCGGATGCGAGACGATCAGGTCGACGCCGTCGGCCGCGGCCTCGAGGTCGGCGGCGCTGTCGGCCAGGGCCGGCACGATCATCTCGCGCAAGATCACCTCGGTGCCGCGCGAGGCGTCCATCAGCCGCGCGATCAGCGCCGTGTCGTCGGGCCGGACGTCGGGGCGCATCGGCCGGAAGGCGATCCCTTCCGCCTGCACCAGCGCCGCGTAGTACGGGCACGACGCGACGATCGGCTCATGGCCGCGGGCGCGCAGGGCGTGGGCGATCGCGAGAGATGGAAACAGATCGCCGTACGACCCCCAGCATGCCAGCAGCACCCGCCCCATCCTCGCCGATTGTACCGGCGAGCGCGGCGGCCTCAGACCTCGCCGCGGCAACGGCCGCCGGACCCGGCGCTACCAGCCTTCGCGTTCGCGCAGCGAGATGACGTGGGCGGTGTGATGCTTGCTGTGCCAGTCGTACAGCGCCAGGTAGTGGTCCACCGTCATCGCGCCGCGCTCGGGGTGGAACAGCGTGCGCGCGAACGCGTCGGCCGGCAGCGAAGACAGCAGCGTGACCATGCGCGTGTGCAGGGCCTCGAGCAGGTCGAGCGAGACGCTCACGGGCAGCGACGTCGCGTCCGTCAACTCGGCCCACACCGCTTCGGCGTAGGGCTTGATGGTCGGGTTGTCTTCGGTGATCGCGAACTTGAGGCGGATGTAGGCGTTGATGTGGCTGTCGGCGGTGTGATGCACCACCTGGCGCACGGTCCAGCCGTCGGGCCGATACGGCGTGTCGATCTGGCGCTCCGACAGCCCGCTGACGGCGAGGCGCAGGCGCGCCGGCAGTTCCGCCAGCGTCCGGATGGCGGCGGTGCGGTCGTCGGCGCTGTAGCTCGTGGGCGGTTCGAAGGGTCCGATGGGGTAGCGGAGGTCGGCCATGTGCGCAGTGTCGCGCGGCGCCCGACGGGAATCGAGTGGCAGGATTGCCATAGTGCGTTAACATCCTGCCATGACGCCCCGACGCGCTCCCGGTCCCGCCAACCGCCTCGTCGCCGTGCTGGTGAGCGACGGCGTGGCGCTGTTCGAGTTCGGCATCGTGATGGAGGTCTTTGCCCTGCGGCGGCCCGAACTGGGCGTGCCCTGGTACGACGTCGCCGTCACGAGCTTCGACGCGGCGCCGCTGCGCGGCACCGGCGGTGTCGGCCTCATCCCCACGCACGACACCCGCGTGCTCGCGAAGGCCGGCACCATCGTGATCCCCAACTGGCCGAAGCTCGAAGCGCCGCCGCCGCAAGAGATGATCGACGCGGTGCGCGCGGCCTACAAGCGCGGCGCTCGTCTGCTCTCGGTCTGCTCGGGTGCGTTCGTGCTCGCCGCCGCCGGCCTGCTCGATGGCCGCCGGGTCACGACGCACTGGCTGCACGCCGACAAGCTGGCGCGCCGCTATCCGAACGTGCAGGTCGAGCCGTCGGTGCTCTATGTGGAGTCGGGCCGGGTCTACACCGCGGCGGGCAGTGCCGCCGGCATCGACCTCGGGCTGCACATCGTGCGGCAGGACTACGGCGCCGACATCGCCAACAAGGTCGCCCGCCGCATGGTGGTGCCGCCGCATCGCGAAGGCGGCCAGGCGCAGTTCGTGGCGACGGCGGTGCCTCCGGTGGAGGGCTCGCTGGCGCCGCTCATGGAGTGGGCCAGCGCCCGGCTCGAGCAACCGCTCACCGCGGAGACGCTGGCGAAAAAGGGCCGCATGTCGATGCGCACGCTCGCGCGCCGGTTCGAAGCGCAGGCCGGCACCACGCCGCACCAGTGGCTCACGCATCAGCGCGTGCTCGCGGCACAGCGCCTGCTCGAGACGTCAGACCTGTCGATCGATCGCGTCGCCGAGCACTCCGGATTCGTCACCGCAGAGACGCTGCGCCACCACTTCCGGCAGCGCGTCGGCACGTCGCCGGCGGCCTATCGGCGCCGCTTCACCCAGGCCGCCTGACGACGACCGGCGGCGGCGCCGCCAGGCCAGCGCCCACGTCTCACCGCCGCGGCCGTGATTTCGAGTCGACGCCGTAGTTGAACAATGTGCGCGCCTGCACGCCGGCGAGCTCGGCGTGACGTCGGGCGCTGCGTCCCTGCCAGTCGACGGCGGTGGAGTCGAGCAGCGTGAACGAGCGGTCACGCCCGAACACGCCGATCGGCGTTCGTGTGGCCGCCGCGACCATGAGCGGCGTGAGCCCGCGGGCCGGGGTGCAGCCGGTCATGTCCACGGTCGCGTCCCAGGCGCGAAACCACAGCGACGACGGACACGAGCGGCCTTCCAGTGCGGCGCCGGCGTCGAGCAGCAGCTCCACGCCTCCTTCCCAGTGCATCGCCACGGCGAGCTGCAGCGGCGTCATGCCGCCGCCGGTGTCGGTCGCGGCTTCGTCGGGATTCGCGCCGGCGGCCAGCATGAGGCGCGCCAGTCCGTAGTAGCGGTTGCTGATCGCCTCCAGCAGTCGCGGCTGCCCGGGCACGGCGCGCGCCGCGACCCGTGGATCGCGGCGCCTGTAGTCGGCCACTGCCGCGGGCTCACTGCCGAACTGGCGGACCATGAGCATCCCGAAGATATCCTCGGTCGGCGCCACGTCCAGCGCGATAAGCGGCGCGGCGGACTGCCCGTCCAGCCAGCCCGGCTCGGCACCAGCCGTGAGCAGCTGCGCGACGGCGTCGCCCTGACCGAGCCGCGCGGCCATCCACAAGGCCGTCACGCCGCCCACGGCGGTGCAGCCCGGCATCACCAGCGTCCGCGCGCCACCGTCCTCGCGATAGAGCGGCAGCCGGCTCTCGAACGGACACCAGCGCGCGTTCACATCGACGCCACGCCGGATGAGCAGCCCGAGCATCTCGGCGCGATGCCTGTTGCGCATGCCGAAGAGCGCGCCACCTTCGATGACATCCTGCAGTGGCAGACGATCGCCACGCTGCCAGCGCAGGTCGGGGTCGGCGCCGCTCTCGAGCAGCGCCCGCACCACGGCGACGCGATCTGCGAGGATAGCCAGGCTCAGCGCCGTGGGTCCGCCCTCGTCGCTGCAGTTCGGTGTGACCGTGGCGTCGACCAGCTGACGAATCGCCGCCGTGTCGTCGCCCTGGATGGCCGCGAGGAGCCGCGCGTCGCAGGGCGGCCGCGGCGCCATCGGGAAATACGCGGACGCAACCTCCGGCATTGGCGCCGGTGCTGCGCACGCGGCCATCAATGCGGCAGCCATCGAACCAGCGAGCAGCCTCATGGCGGATTGGACACCGCGCCGGCGCGTGCGGGCCCGCATGCCCCGTGACCCTGGCGCCGCGGCTGCGCGGCCGCGCCTGCCCGGCCGATCGCGCGCTACTTCATGACGTCGGCGACCGGTACCACGGTGACGGGGCCGAGATTGGTGGCCCGCACCGGCGCCTCGATCGACGCCCGATCGCCGACGATCGTCACGACCAGGCGATCGAGCAGGAGGTACTGCTTCGCCACGCGCAGCACGTCGCCCGGCGCGATCTTCTGCACCGCGCCGACGTAGCCCGAGAAGACGTCGTCGGGCAGCGCGTAGACGGCCATCTCCTCGAGCTTGCCGGCGAGCTGTCCGGTCGTCTCGAACTCGCCCGCGAAGCTGAGCGCCGTGTAGTTCTTGAAACGTTCGAGCTCGTCCACCGGCACCGGCTTCACCACCGCGGTCAGCTCGTTGAAGAACTCCTTCAGCGCGTCGGCGGTCTTGTCGGTCTGGACGCCGGCGTAGGCCGAGAACGGCCCGGCGGCGCGGCGCATGTCGAAGCGCGAGAACGCGCCATAGGCGTAACCGTGCTGCTCGCGCAGGTTGGTGTTGAGCCGCGACGTGAACGAGCCGCCGAGCAGCGTGTTCATGACGTCGAGCGCGATGTAGTCCGAGGTGGAGCGGGGCACGCCGACCAGGCCGACGCGGATCTGCGACTGCGCGGCGCCCGGCTTGTCGACGATGTAGATCTGTCGCTTGCCCGGCTGCGGCGACTGGCGGATGGGCAGCGCCGCGGGCATCGGGCCTTCGGCCTTCCACGATCCGAAGCGCGCCTCGGCCAGCGGCCGCAGTGTGCCCGGCGTCACGTCGCCGACGACGATCAACACCGCGTTGTCTGGCCGGTAGTGCGCGCGGTGGAAGCCGCGCAGCTCGCCGACGCCGAGCGTCTTCAGCGACGACTCGGTGCCGCCCGCGCTCGTGCCGTAGCGATGTTCCGGACCGTAGAGCAGCCGCGGAAACGCGATGCTCGAGAGCGTCGCGGCGTCGTCGCGCGCCTGCAGCAACGCGGTGAGGCGTTCGGTGCGCAACCGCTCGAGCTCCTGGGTGGGGAAGTCGGGGGTCAGCGCCACTTGGGCCATCAGCCCGAGCGCTTCGTTCAGCTTCGCCGCCGGCGTCGACAGCCGCACGGCCGAGGCATCGAACGACGCCGAGGTCGAGAGCTGCGCGCCGAGGAACTCGACTTCATCGGCGAGGGCCAGGGCCGCCTTGCCGGCGGCGCCCTCGTCGAGCATTGCCGCGGTGAGGCTGGCGGCGCCGAACTGGCCAGGGACATCCGCGCTGGCGCCCGAGAGCACGACGAGGTTGGCCTGCACGATCGGCACCTCGTGCTGCTCGAGCACCCACACGCGCAAGCCGTTGCCGAGCGCGAACTTCTGGATCGCCGGCAGCGTCAGCATCGGCGCCGGGCCGGGTGCCGGTGGCTTCGAGCGATCGGGTGCCTGTTGCGCGCCGAGCGGCGTCGAGGCGAGCAACGCCAGTGCGGCGAACGTTCGGCCCCACCTTGAACGCGATCTGACCCCGGTCATCACTTCTTCGCCTCCGGCATCACCGTCAGCTCCACGCGGCGGTCGCGCGGCAGGAACGTGCCCACGGCCGACGAGATGTCGGCCGGATCGAGCGCGCGGTAGCGGGCCATGTCTTCCTCGAAGTAGTCGGGCGTGCCGGTGGCCGTGTAGTAGGCGTTCATCAGGTCGGCCTTGCCGTACATCCCGCCCACGCGCTCGGCCCGGCGCAGGAACGACGCCTCGATCTGGTTGCGCACGCGCTCCATCTCGCGCGCCTCGGGTGGCGCGCCGGCGAGCCGATCGATCTCCTCGTCGACGATCGTCCGAATCTCGCCCAGGTCCTTGCCGGGCCGCGCCGTCACCACGACCATGAAGACGCTGCCCAGCGCCTGTGACTGCTGGTAGGCGCTGACGTCCTGCGCGATCTGCAGGTCGTAGACCAGGCGCTTGTAGAGGCGCGAGTTCTTGCCGCCGGCGAGCAGCGACGAGACGACGTCGAGGGCGGCGTCGCCGGGGCGATACGTCCCCGGCGTGAGCCAGCCCAGATAGAGCCGCGGCAACTGCACGCGGTCGGTCATCGACTTCTTCGTCACGCCGGTGAGCATCGCCGCCGGTGGCGCCACCGGCATCACCGGCTTGCCGCGCGGGATCTCGTTGAACCACTTCTCGACCATCGCCCTGGTCTTCACCGGGTCGATGTCGCCGCCGATGACGAGGCTGGCGTTGTTGGGCGCGTAGTAGGTGCGGAAGAACTCCTGCACGTCCTCGTGGCTGGCGGCCGTCAGGTCTTCCATCGAGCCGATCGTCGACCAGCTGTAGGGGTGGCCGGGCGGGAACAGCATCGCGTCGAGTTCGAGCTCCGCCATGCCGTAGGGCCGGTTCTCGTAGCTCTGACGACGCTCGTTCTTCACGACGTCGCGCTGGCCGTCGACGCGGGCCGGCGTCATCGTGTCGAGCAGATAGCCCATGCGGTCCGACTCGAGGAACAGCATGAGGTCCAGCGCGCTCGACGGGCCGTCGATGTAGTAGTTGGTGCGGTCCACGGTGGTGGAGCCGTTGTTGTTGGCGCCGGCGCCCTCGAGCCACGTGTCGAACGACCCCTCCGGGACGTTCTTCGATCCCTCGAACATCAGGTGCTCGAAGAGGTGCGCGAAGCCGGTGCGGCCGGGCTTCTCGCTGCCCGAGCCCACGTGGTACCAGACGTTCACCGTGACGATGGGCACACTGGCGTCGCGGTGCAGGATCACGTGCAGGCCGTTGGCGAGGGTGAACTCCGTGTACGGGACGGCCAGCCGCGCCGGGCCCTGCGCGCCGGCCGGGGCCGCCGCCACCGCCACGATCGCCGCAGCCACGAGCGCGCGAATCGTCGATCTCATAGCGGCCAGTGTAGCGCCTGACCGTGCGACCCGGTCCCTGGTCCCCGGCCCCTGGTCCCTGCGTTTTGGTAAGCTCTTCCCTCCGCCATGCCCGCGCCACTCGTCGCCGTCATCATGGGCTCGAAATCCGACTGGGACACGATGTCGCACGCGGCCGCGGCGCTCGATGAGCTGGGCGTGCCGTACGAGACGCACGTCGTGTCGGCGCACCGCACGCCGGTGTGGATGGCCGAGTTCGCGCAGGGCGCGGAAGCACGCGGCCTCGAGGTGATCGTGGCCGGCGCCGGCGGCGCGGCTCACCTGCCCGGGATGGTCGCGGCGCACACCGTGCTGCCGGTGCTGGGCGTGCCGGTGCAGAGCGCGGCGCTGCAGGGCCTCGACTCCCTGCTCTCGATCGTGCAGATGCCCGGCGGCGTGCCGGTGGGCACGCTGGCCATCGGCAAGGCCGGCGCGCGCAACGCCGGGTTGCTCGCCGCCGCGATCCTCGCCACGTCGCGTCCCGACCTCCGGCAGCGTCTGCACGCGTTCCGCGAGGCGCAGACGGCCGCCGTGCGCGGCGACGCGTTGCCGTGAACAAGATCGTCCTGCCCGGCGCCACGCTGGGCGTCCTGGGCAGCGGGCAGCTCGGGCGCATGTTCGCGATCGCGGCCCGGCGCATGGGCTATCGGGTCCACACGTTCTCACCCGGCATCGACACGCCCACCGGCCAGGTCGCCGACGTCGAGATCGACGCCGACTACGACGACCTCGACGCGATCCGCACCTTCGCCCGCGGCGTCGACGTGATCACGTTCGAGTTCGAGAACGTCTCGACCGCCGCCGCCGATGCCGCGGCCGAGATCGTGCCGGTGCGGCCGAGCGGACACGCGCTGCACATCACGCAGCAGCGCGCCCGCGAGAAGGCGTTCCTGGCGTTGAAGGGCTTCCCGGTCACGCCGTTCGAGTCGGTGGCGTCGTTCGAAGAGCTCACGGCCGCGGTCGGCCGCGTCGGGCTGCCGGCGATCCTCAAGACCGCCAGCTTCGGCTACGACGGCAAAGGGCAGCACCGGCTGACCGCGCCGGAAGACGGCGAGGCCGTGTGGGCGCTGGTGGGGCATCAGCCGGCGATCCTCGAGCGCGTGGTCGAGTTCACGATGGAGTTCTCCGTCGTCGCGGTGCGCGGTCTCGACGGCGCGTTCGCGCACTACGGCGCCATCGAGAACCGGCACCGCCATCACATCCTCGATCTCTCGATTGCGCCCGCGCGCATGCCGGAGGCGTCCGCGGCCGACGCCATCGCCGTGACGCGCGCGATCATGGAGGAACTCGAGTACGTGGGCGTGCTGTGCGTCGAGTTCTTCCTCACCGGCGACGGCCGCATCCTCGTCAACGAGATCGCGCCGCGGCCGCACAACTCGGGCCATCTCACGTTCGACGCCTGCGTCACCAGTCAATTCGAGCAGCAGGTCCGCGCGATCTGCGGCCTGCCGCTGGGCGCCACCACGCAGCTGCGGCCAGCGGCCATGGCCAACCTGCTCGGCGACGTGTGGCGGCAGGGCGAGCCGAGGTGGGCGGCGGCCCTCGAAGTGCCGGATGTGAAGCTGCATCTCTACGGCAAGGGTCGAGCGCTGCCAGGCAGGAAGATGGGCCACCTGACGGCACTGGCCGACACGACCGACCTGGCCGTGCAGCACGTGCTCGCCGCGCGCGACGTGCTCAGTTGATCATTCCCGCCAGGACGCATTCGTGAACCCATCGTCGATCGTCGTCTTCACCGACGGCGCTGCCAAGCGCAATCCCGGCCCGGGTGGCTGGGGCGTCGTCATCGTCACGCCCGACGGGCACGTCACCGAGCTCGGCGGCGGCGCGGCGCACACCACCAACAACAAGATGGAGCTCACGGGCGCGATCGAGGCGCTGGCCGAGCTCGAGCACGTCGACGGCCGGCTCGCCATCTACACCGATTCCACCTATGTCATCCAGGGCATCGAGTCGTGGGTGCACAACTGGAAGCGCCGCGGCTGGAAGACGGCGACCGGCGGCGACGTGCTGAATCGCGACCTGTGGGAGGCGCTGTCGGGTCTGGTGAGCGCGCGCCCGCCACGCTCGATCTCGTGGCACTACGTCCGCGGTCACGTCGGCATTCCCGGCAACGAGCGCGTCGACGCGATTGCCGATGCCTTCGCCGTGAAGGGGCGCGCGGAGCTCTACGTCGGCCCGCTGCTCGGCTATCCGATCGCCATTCTCGATCTGCCCGACGACACGTCGGTACCGGCGCGCACCAAGTCCGCCGCGCCGGGGTCCAGCTCGAAGTCGAAGGGCCCGGCCTACTCGTACCTGAGCGTCGTCGACGGCCGGCCGATGCGGCACAGCACGTGGGCCGACTGCGAGCAGCGGGTGAAAGGACGATCCGGCGCGCGCTTCAAGAAAGCCGTCAGCAGCGACGACCAGGCGGCGATTCTCAGGGCCTGGGGCTTCGACCCCGGCGCCGTCTAGCCTCGGCGCGGCCCGCGCCGGCGCCGCGCTGCGGGGCGCCGGACGCCGTCCACCCGACGAGCACCGGCAGCAAGTCCGAGAGCGTGTCGCGCAGATGCTTCACGCGCGCGCGCCCCAGCCGCTCGCCCAGCGCCGCCTCGTAGAACGCCAGCACGCCCCGCCCGTGGTCGTAGGCCGATGCGCCTGACGGCGTGAGGCGCACGAGACGGCCCCGCCCATCCGCGGGATCCGGGACGAGCTCGACGAACCCGCGTCCCGCCAGGTCCGCCAGGGACTGGCCGACGGCCTGCTTGCTGACGTCGATGCGGCGCGCCAGCTCCGTGGGCCGGATGCCGTCGCGGCTCAGGTGCGGCAGCAAGCGGACCAGCGCCGGCGTGAGCACGCGGGCGCCCGCCTCGCGGTTCACCTCGGCCTGGGCGATCTCGTCGAGCAGCCGGGCGCATTCGAACAGCAGGGGGCCGAGGCCGGGAGCGGATGACGGCACGGGTGCACGGCGGGACACGGCCGACAGCATGCGGCGGGCCCGGCCATGTCGTCAAGCGATATTGACGACATATCGTCAATCGTGATTGACTACCACTCATGCCGCCCGCCGTGCCCGACTGGCTCGACCGCGCCGCCTGGCCCTTCGTCGCGCGCGGAGTCGAGACCGGCGACGGCGTCCAGCACTACGTCGATGAAGGGCAGGGGCCTGCGGTGATGCTCGTGCACGGCACGCCCACGTGGGCCTTCGAGTGGCGCCACGTGATCGCGGGCCTGCGTGGTGGCCATCGCGTCGTCGCGCCCGACCACCTCGGCTTCGGGCTGTCCGATCGCCCGGCCGCGGCGCGGTACCGGCCCGAAGACCACGCGCGCCGGTTCCGGCGCTTCATGGACCTCGTCTGCCCCGACGGTCCCGTCACGCTGGTGGTCCACGACTTCGGCGGTCCGATCGCGCTCGACTGGGCGCTCGACCACCCCCACCGGCTCGCCCACCTCGTGATCACGAACTCCTGGATGTGGCCGTTCGACGACGACCCGTCGATGCGGCGCAAGGCGGCGATGGCGGGCGGTGCGCTGGGACGCTGGCTCTATCGCCGCTTGAACGCGTCACTGCGGCTCATCATGCCGTCGGCCTACGGCGACCGCCGCAAGCTGACCCCGGCCATCCACGCGCAGTACCTCGCCGTGTTCCCCGACGCTGACGCCCGCGAGCGCGTGCTGTTCTCACTGGCGCAGGCGCTGCTGGGCTCGAGCGCGTTCTACGCGGACCTGTGGCGGCGTCGGGACCGCCTGGCCGGCGTGGACGTGCAGCTGCTGTGGGGCACCCGCGACTCCGCGTTCCCGCGGGCGATGCTTGAGCGCTGGATCGACGCCGTCCCGCACGCCGTCGTGACACGGTTCGACGACGCCGGCCACTGGCCGCACGAGGAGTCGCCCGCGGAATACGTGGAGGCGGTGCGGCGGCTCAGCGCCGCGGACTGACCACCGCGTAGTGGAGCTGCACGACGCCGTCCGGGAACGGCTGCGCCCTGACCAGGCGAAGCGTCACGTCGCGGTGACGCGCCGACAACAGCGGGATGCCGGTGCCGATGAACGTCGGCACGACCGTGAGGATGCACTCGTCGATCTCCCCCTCGTCGAGAAACGCCGCGATGATGTCGCCGCCGCCCATCATCCAGATGTCCTTGCCCGGTCGCGCGCGCATCCCCTCCGCGAAGGCCGTGATGCTTTCGGTCACGAACCGCACACCGGCCGGCACCCGCGCCGGCGCCGGATGCCGCGAGAACACATAGTGCTCGGTCGCGCCGCCGAACCGCGCGCCCAGCTCCAGGCTGCGATCGAACGTCTTGCGCCCGAGAATCTTGGCGTCGATGGATCGCTCGAACTCCGGCAGGCCGTAGAACCCGGGCGGTGCCGGCCGCCCGATCAGCCAGTCGAGATCGCCGTCGGGGCGCGCGACGAAGCCATCGGCGCTGGTCGCGAGATTGACGATGATTTTTCGCCCGGGCACGGGCCGGAACTATATCGAAACTGGCTGGCGCCGATCGGAGCGGAACCCGTAGCGGCTATTCCCAGCGAAACACGCGCGACGCCAGCGCGCTGCAGACGACCGCGGTGGCGAAGAGCGCCGCCACGTCGCCCAGGTGCGTCGTCCACGGCTGGCCGAGCCAGATGCCCTGCATCAGCGACACGGCGTGCGTGAATGGCAAGACCTGCGCGATCCGCTGCAGCATCGGTGGAAAGGCCTCTACCGGCACGAACAGCCCCGACACCCCGACCATCGGATACAGCACGAGCGCGCCCAGGGGTTGTGCGAAGCGAGCGGTCGGGACGAAGCTCGCCAGCAGGAAGCCGAGCGACAGGAGGCACGCGGTGGCGTAGAGCAGGGCCGCCCCGAAGCTCACCATCGACACGCCCTCCGGCAGCGCGACGAACCGGCGGCCGGCCAGCGCGAGCACCACCAGCGTGACGGCGGTGAGCGCCAGCTTCACCAGCACGTGCGCCATCAGGATCGTCAGCGGCCTGAGCGGCGTGGCGCGCAGCCGCTTCAGGATGCCGCCCTCGCGGTAGATGGCGATGATCGTCATCAGCGACAGCACCGCCGTGATGGTCATGAACGTCGCGGCCAGCACCGGCAGGCCGGTGCGTGCGAACTCGCTGCCGGCGAAGCGCTGCGGCGCGATGCTCGTTCCCGCCAGGTTGGCGCCGAAGAACACCAGCGCCGGCACCGCCAGCGTGCCGAAGGCGCCCATCGGCTCGCGCAGGAAGACTTTCAGTTCCAGCCAGGCGAGGTGCCAGAGTCCGCGCATCGGGTCGCCTCAGTCGCGAATCGAGTGGCCGGTGAGCGCGAGGAACACATCCTCGAGCGTGGGCGTGACGGCGCGGAAGTCACTGACGCGCATCCCGTGGGCCGAGACACATTGGATCACGGCCGTGGTGAGGTCGTCGTTCTGGCCTTCGATCTCGTAGCGCCCGTCGACCAGGTTCACCCGCGAGACGCCCGGGATCGACCCGAAGCGGATGGCCGCGTCGGCGGCGTCGGTGGCGACCACGACGAGACGATCGGGGCAGTGCCGCGACACCAGTCGGGCCGGCGTGTCGACGTCGATCACCCGGCCGCTGTCCATGATCGCCACGCGATCGCAGAGCCGTTCGGCCTCCTCCATCAGGTGCGTGGTGAGGAACACGGTCTTGCCCCGCTCACGGATGCCGCGCACCAGATCCCAGATGGCCCGTCGCGCCTGCGGATCGAGGCCGGTGGTGAGTTCGTCGAGGAAGACCACATCGGGCTCGTTCACGAGCGCCAGCGCGATGAAGAGCCGCTGCTGCTGGCCGCCCGACAACGTCATGAACCAGGCGTCTCGCTTCTCGGCCAGGCCGAGCTGCGCCAGCAGGCGATCGCCGTCGGCGGCGGGCCGGTCGTACAACGCCGCCCACAGGTGCATCGCCTCCCGCACCGTGATGCGCTTCTGCAGGTGCGACTGCTGCAGCTGCACGCCGATCCGCGGCTGCAATTGCGCCGCGTCGCGCAGCGGGTCGAGGTCCAGCACGGCGATCGTGCCGCCGTCGGCGCGGCGCACGCCCTCCACGCATTCCATCGTGGTGGTCTTGCCGGCGCCGTTGGGCCCGACCAGCCCGAAGATCTCGCCCTTCAGCACCTCGAACGACGCGTTCGCGACGGCGACGAGCGAGCCGTAGGTCTTGCGCAGCCCGTCGACCTTGATGACGGCGCGGCGGGACGTCGGCTCGGACACGTTCCCAGTCTACTCACGTCACCCGTGTCCGCACTGGGTGGGAAAACCCGCGTGCTATAAACGCGGGCATGCTTCGACGACGTGCGCGCGGTGTAGCGGGGTGGGCCATCGTGACCGGCGTGCTGGCGGGCGCACCGGTCGTGCAGTCGCAGGCGCCGTTGCCCGCACCCGACTCGGTGCTCGGGTTCCGCCCCGGGGCCGACTACAAGCTCGCCACCTACGAGGACGTGGTCGGCTACTTCCAGAAGCTCGACGCCGCCAGCGACCGCATGATGATGGTCGAGGCCGGCACCTCCACGCAGGGCCGCACGTTCCAGTTCGCGCTGATCTCGTCGCCGGCGAACCTGAAGAACCTGGGCCGGCTGCGCGAGATCTCGCGGCGGTTGGCGCATCCCGACGGCCTGTCGGAGACCGAGGCGAGGACGCTGGCGCGCGAGGGCAAGGCGTTCGTGCACATCGACGGCGGGCTCCACGCCACCGAGGTCGCCGGCCCGCAGCACA
>CADEDM010000034.1 GCA_902826065.1 uncultured Acidobacteriota bacterium
CGCGACCTATCTGCCATTCCCGTTCCAGATCTTCCAGAGCCAGTCGGCGTTCTTCGTCGCCTACGAGTACGCCGGCGCGGTGCGCAACGTCTACCTGAAGGACCCGGGGCCGCCACAGACCGACTCGTGGATGGGCCAGTCGGTGGGCCGATGGGACGGCGACACGTTCGTCGTCGAGACCTCCGGCTTCAACGACGGCACCTGGTTCGATCGCTCGGGCAACCATCACAGCGAGGTGATGAAGGTCACGGAGCGCTTCGCGATGACCGATCGCGATCACATCCAGTACAGCGCCACCATCGACGACGCGAAGACGTTCTCGCGGCCGTGGACGATGTCGATGCCGCTCTACCGGCACGTCAACGCGAACGCCCAGCTCGGGCAGTTCAAGTGCGTGCCGTTCGTCGAAGAGCTGATGTACGGCCACCTCCGCAAGACGCCGTTGCCCTGAGCCAGAGGACGTCCACCATGCGCCGCATTCCGCGTTCGCTCGTTCCGGCCGTCGCGCTCGTCGTCACCGGGGCCCTGCTCGTGCCCCTCTCCGCGCAGGCCCCGGCTGGCATCGCCAGGCCGTACGCCACGCCGCGCACGCCCGACGGCAAGCCCGACCTGCAGGGCAACTGGTCGAACGCCACGGTCACGCCCCTCGAGCGGCCCACCGGGCAGGACGCCGCGCTGTTGAAGGACGTCGTGGCGCGCATCGAGAAGGGCGTGCAGGATCGCATCGAACGCCTGGCGCAGCCGAGCGATCCGAACCGGACCGCGCCGCCGCAGGGCGGTGATGGATCCACCGGCGCGGCCGGCAACGTCGGCGGCTACAACAACTTCTGGATCGACGCCGGCGAGCGCGTGGCGGTGGTGAACGGCGAGTACCGGACCTCGCTGATCGTCGACCCGCCCGATGGCAAGGTGCCGGCGCTCACCGAGGCTGGACGCGCGCGTCAGGCCGAGCGCATCGCGCGCTTCCGCGCCTTCGGCGAGTACGACAACCCCGAGAACCGTCCGCTGGCCGAGCGCTGCATCGCCTCGTTCGGCAGCAACGCCGGGCCGCCGATGCTGCCCAACTACTTCTACAACAACAACTACACGATCGTGCAGACGCCCGATCACGTGATGATCATGACGGAGATGGTGCACGACACGCGCGTCATCCGCCTCGGCAAGCAGCACCAGCATCCGCCGGCGAGCGTGCGCGCGTGGTGGGGCGACTCGATCGGCTGGTGGGAGGGTGACACCCTGGTCATCGAGACCACCAACTTCCATCCACAGCAGTTGTTCCGCGGCGCTTCCGACACGCTGAAGGTGACGGAGCGGCTGTCGCGCGTGGACGGCGATACGCTGCTCTACAAGTTCACCATCGACGACCCGCAGACCTTCACGAAGCCGTGGAGCGGCGAGGTGCCGTTCGAGAAGCTCGACGAGATGATCTACGAGTACGCCTGTCACGAGGCCAACTACGCGCTCTCGAACGTGCTCAGTGGCGCGCGCTCGCAGGAGAAGGCCGATGCGGCGAAGAAGACGCCGCCGCCGCAGCGTTGATCCGGGAGATTCCAGTCATGCGCACCACGTTCCTCGTTCTCGCTTCGGCTCTCGTGATCACGGCCGGCGCCCGTCTGGCCGGTCATCACGCCTTCGGCGCGGAGTTCGACCCCAATGCGCCGATCAAGCTGCAGGGCAAGGTGGTGAAGCTCGAGTGGGTGAATCCGCACGCCTGGATTCACATCGAGGTGGTGAAGGACGGCAAGCCCGAGGTCTGGATGGTGGAGGGCGGCACGCCGAACACGCTGCTGCGCCGCGGCCTCACGCGCGACTCACTCACCGTGGGCACCGAGCTCATCGTCGACGGCTACCAGACCAAGGACCACTCGCTGAAGCGCGCCAACGGCCGCGACGTCACCTTCACCGACGGCCGCAAGATGTTCATGGGCTCGTCGGGCACCGGTGCCCCGCGCGACGGCCGCGACCCGACGGAAGCGCCGACAACGAAGAAGCCCGGGCCGGGCCGGCGGTAACACGCGGCGCCAGGGCCTGAATCGCTGAGGACGTCCGGGGAGACGGCCGACGTCTCCTGGCGTCGAGCCCGGCTGAAGCGTGCATGGCGGACTTCCCGCCGGGAATGCGCTAGTCCCGGCATGGAGACGTTCACGCTTCCGTCCACCGCCCGACTGGCGACGACTGCCTTCATCGTCGGCATCCTGTCCGCGGCCCCGGCCAGTGCGCAGGTTGGCACGGCGTTCACGCCACTGGCGATCGCGACCGCTCCGAGTTACGCCAGCATCCGGATCTACACCGGACAGAACACGATCGACCAGATGAACGCGGCGGGCGGCGTCACGTTGTTCGCCGCGACGGCGCCGAACGGCACCGTGCTGGCGCGGGTTCCGTACTTTCCGCCATTTCTCCCCAACCCCAACGAGTTGGACCCGACGTACGGGTGGGACTACCCGGGCGTGCCGCCGGGCACCTACTACGTGGCCGTGATTCTGGGCATCGTCGCCGCGCCGAACATCGCACCGGGCGACTGGACGCAACTGGTCGTGCCTGGCGGATGCGCCGGCCCGCCGGGCACCGGGCTCGTCAGCCGCGAGGTGTTCGGCAACACCGGGAACAACGTCCGCTTGAGACTGGCGTCCTGGGGCGGCTGTGCCTCGACCTATCTGGTGGACCTCGGGACCAGCCCCGGCGCCGCCAACCTGGGATCGTTCCCGGTGTCGAGCGGCGTCCTCGGCGGCGCCGCCGTGCCTGCCGGCACCTACTACGTGCGGGTTCGCGGACAGAACGCGGCCGGTATCGGCGCTTATTCCGCGGTGCTGCCGGTGACCGTGCCGGCGTGTTCGACGATTGACGAGGACGACTACGCGCTGACATCGACGGTGGTTGGCAGTCAGGTGACCCTGAATTGGACGCCGAAGCCACCGCCACCAGGCGGACCGGTCACGTTCTACGAGCTTGCCCTCTTCGCCCCGTCCGTCCCGCTCGAGGCGTGGCCGCACATCCTGTTGCCGACGCCAGCCACGAGCATCTCGGCCAGCGTGCCACCCGGGGCGTACACGGTGGCGCTGCTGGCCGGCAACAGCTGCGGCTCGTGGCTGGCCGGCGTGGTCGCCTTCACGGTTCCGTAGCGCGTGCGCACGGCGCCCAGGACGGCGGTCGGGGAGCCGGTGCGAACGCTATGAGAAGCCGATCCAGCGGCCGGCGGCGGCCACGATGACCCACAGCGCGATCGAGGTCGCGCCGGTCATCGCGGCGATGCCGCGTGGCGTGGTCTCGGACTCGGCGACGCGTTGACGCACGAAGAACGTGAAGCCGAGGGCGATCGGCAGCGTCAGCATCTTCACCCAGAACGACGGGCTGTAATAGCACTTCACCGCTTCCGAGAGGAACAGCGGCACGCCCGTGAGGAACATCACCACGACGGCGGCGATGAGCCACGGCCGCGTGTGCGTGGCCAGTGCCTGCACCGGCGTGCCGACGAGTCCGCGATTCAGCAGGCGCAGGTCCACGAGCAGCACGGCGCCGCCCAGCAGCGACAGCCCGAGCAGGTGCACGGCCTCGATCACCGGAAACAGCCACACCGACTCGCGCACCATCAGCCCGAGGCCGGTCGACTCCAGCGACTCGAAGAGCGGCAGCAGCTCCATGACTACTGCGGCTCGGCGCCCGGCACGATGCAGCCGGCGGCCCAGTTCACGAACGCCGACTGCGGCTGGATGTCGCAGTCGAACCAGTTGTAGGCCATCATGCGCCCGGCCACGATCACGGCCGTCCACGCCACCAGCGAGACGATCGCGGCCACCTTCGCGGCGCGCGGCGGCGTCGGCGCGGTGTCCCACGCCGCCACGCCGTGATGCGTGCGGCCGTGGAACCACCAGATGTTCAGGCCGGCCACGATCAGCAGCAGCACTTTGATGCGGAAGAACAGGTTGAAGTAGTAGCGGACCGGATTGGCGAACACGAGCGCCACGCCGGTGATCGTCATGATGGCGAACGCCACGCGCGTCCACGGCAACAGGCGTTCCGTGAACTCGGTGGCCGGCACGCCGCGGAAGCCGATGCCCAGCAGCCGCAGGTCGAGCATGGCCGCCGTGCCGGCGAAGAGCATCAGGGTCAGCACGTGGGCCGACTCGAGGAAGGGCCACAGGAGCAGGGACTCGCGCAGGGCGATGCTCGACGGCAGATCGCCCATCCATCGGGCCCACGACAGCAGCACGCCGAGAGTATATGCTCGCGCGATGCGAATCGCCGTCGTCGCCGCGCTCGTGGCTGCCGGTCTCGCCGCCACCGCACGCGCGCAGACCGCACCGCCGCCGGCCCCTGCGCGGCCAGCCGCGCCGGCCGCTTCTCCCGCACCGGCGTTGCGCACCGTGGCCACGATGAGCGAACTGATGGTGCACATGATCCGGCCGACGTCGGACGCCGTGTTCTACATCACGAGCCGCACGCCGCAGACGCCCGAGGCGTGGGAGATCCTCGAGACGCAGACGCTCACGCTCTCCGAGGCTGGCACGCTGCTGATGCTGCCCACCCACGTCCGCGGCCGCGCGCAGTGGCTGACCGACGCGCGGCTGATGCGCGACGCCGGCCGCAAGGCCTTCGAGGCGGCGACGAAGAAGGACGTGGCGGCGCTCGAGGCGCTCAACGACGAGCTCTACCAGTCGTGCACGCAGTGCCACGAGCACTTCCGTCCGGGCTACGGCAAGCGTCCGCCGGTGGACGGCGCCCGGCACTGACGGCGCCGCCGCAGCCGTCGGCGGGCGGCCGCTACTGCGCCGGCTGCACGTTCGGCCGCGTGATCTCCGGCGAGTACTTGGCGTGGCAGGCCGTGCAGACCTCGTAGACCTCGGCGCCGACGTCGAAGACGGCCTGCGGGTCGTGCGACGCCGCCGCCTTCACCGCTTTCTCGCCGACGTCGACGAGCTGTCGCGACAGCTGCATCCACTCGCCGCCGTCCTTCGGCCGCGGCCCCAACATCAGCAGGTTGCCCGACTCGGTGATCACGTAGGCGTGATTCACCAGCGCGTCCCACTCCTCGTTGGTCTCGGGCCTGATGTCCCAGGTGCCGCTGGCGTCGATGATCGTGCCAACGCCGTCCCAGTACTCGTCGGCGGCCGGCTCGACGACCGACTTCATCAACTGCTTCACGTCGGCGACGTGGCGGAATGGCGGCGGGGCCGGACCGCCGCAGGCCGCGGTGCCGAGGGCGAGAGCGAACGCGAGGACGACGCGGGACACGCCGGGCATCATACTGCCGACAGTGCGGGTGTAGCATGAGCGCCGACGAGGTGCGCTCGTGATGCTCGCCGTGCTCCTGACCGTGGTGGCCCTGCAGTCCGGGCCCGACGCCGATGGCCTGACGCCGCTGATGCGCGCCGCGGCGCGCGGCGACGTCGCGCAGGTGACGAGCCTGCTGGCCGCCGGCGCCGACGTCAACCAGGCTCACGCCGAGGTACGCCTCACGCCGTTGATGTTCGCCGCCTACTTCGGCAGGGACGCCGCCGTGGCCTTGCTGCTCGAGAAGGGCGCGACCGCGAATCTGAAGGACGCCGCCGGGGCCAGCGCCGCCGACTGGGCCTCGCAGAATGGCCACCAGACCGTGGCCGATCGGCTGGGCAAGGCGGGCGCGCAGCTGAACCCGTTCCTGAACGTGGGCATCCTGCCGTTCGGGCTGATGGAGAAGGCCGGCAAGGTCCCCTGAGGCGTCACCGGCGGGCGCGAAATCCGTCGCGCCGAGTCCGTCCTCCCTCGTGACGGAACCCGCCGCCGCACACCCGCGGCCCGAGGCGACACATCATGGCCGACCGCATCGACTACGTCTCGAAGCAGACCGCACGCTGGGACGTCATTCGTGCCGGCACGCCACCGCCGGCTCCCCGCCGCAAGGAACTGCTGTGGGGCGACCAGGTCGTCGTCACCGGCCCCGGTCGCGCGGCCGGCGAGGTCACCGTGCGGGCGCGCGGCCAGACCGGCTTCGTGGCAGAGGCCGACCTCGGCGGCGAGCCCCTGCTCGAGATCTACTTCATCGACGTCGGCCAGGGCGACGGCGTCCTCATCGTCACGCCCGACCGCAAGCACATCCTCATCGACGGCGGCTGGCCGCGCCGCGGGCAGCCCAGCGGCAAGAACGCGGCCGACTTCGTGGACTGGAAGTTCGCGCAGGACTACCGCCGCGATCGCATCGATCTCGACGCCGTCATCTGCTCGCACAACGACCAGGACCACTACGGCGGCCTGTGGGACCTCTTCAACCCGGCCGAAGTCGACCAGCTGCAGATCCCGACCAATCGCATCTTCGTCGAGCGCCTCCTGCACGCCGGCGTGTCGTGGTGGACCCTCGACGGCCGCCGGTCGCTGGGCCGTTTCACCGAGACCGCCGAAGGCAAGCTGCTGACCGACCTGATCTCCTCGCGCGCCAGCGTGCTGGCCGGCCTGGCGCCGGGCGCCGACCCGCGTCTGCAGGGTGAGTGGGCGTCGTTCCTGCGCACGGCCACGGACATGAAGACCGCCGGCGGCGCGGCGACGCCGTTCACGCGCCTGTCACACGCCATCGGCCACGTGCCCGGCTTCGAGCCGGGCGCCGGCGCCGTGACGATGCGGGTGCTGGGGCCGGTGGAGTTCACGGTCGACGGCGGCCCCGCCGTTCGCCGCTTCGCCGCCGACGCGTCGAAGAACACCAATGGCAACAGCGTGCTGCTGCGCCTCGACTACAAGCGATCGCGCACGCTGCTCACCGGCGACCTCAACAAGGCCAGCCAGCGCACCCTGCTCGACGACTACGCCGGCGAACGCCACGAGTTCCAGGCCGACGTCGCCAAGGCCTGCCATCACGGCAGTGAAGACGTGTCGTACGAGTTCCTGCAGGGCATCGCCCCGGCGGTGACCATCATCTCGTCCGGCGACAACGAAGGACACGACCACCCGCGTCCGTCGATCGTCGCGGCGTCGGCGACGGCCGGGTTCCTGCGCATCGAGAACGACGAAGTGGTGTCGCCGCTGGTCTACTCGACGGAGCTCGCGCGCAGCCTGAAGCTGGGCCGGCCCACGTCATTGCGGGTCGGCTCGGAGGCGCCGCCGCTCGACGTGCCCGAGGCCGACCTCACGCGCGCCCGCCTGGCCCTGGCCGTGACCAACGCCGGCGATCGCAATCCGTCGACGCGCTTCACGACGCTCGGCAACAGCCGCGTCGTCGCCGGCATCATCTACGGGCTGGTGAACGTGCGCACCGACGGCGACCGCATCCTGTGCGCCACGATGAACGAAGCCGATCACACCTGGCAAGTGAAGGCGCTGCGATCACGCTTCTGACGCCTGGTCAGGCGATGGGCCGGACGCCGGCGAGCCACAGCACCGGCTGCTGACGGTCGCGCGACGCCTCGACGTCCACGACGCACTCCGCCAGCCAGTCGTTCAGGTCGTGGCTGTCGACGAGCACCTGCTGCACGCGCCACCGGGCCGGCGCCTCGCGTCGATCGACGTGAGTGTGCCGGCTGTTGCGGGCCTCCGGATCGAAGCGCAGCTCGCCGTGGTCGGGCGTGAAGGCGTCGAAGGCCGCTGTCAGATCGGCTGGACTCGCCGCCTGCGCGTCCGCCTCCGTCGGGGCGTCCAGTGCCGCGACCGTGGCCTCGCCGTCGCCGCGCGCCCACGCCTTGAGCGCGGTGAAGATGCGGGCACGGATGGCGGCCACGAAGGCCGGTGTGTCGGCGGTGAGGTCGTAGGGGGCCGCGGCCTGCGGCTTGCGCGCGAGCGCGTCGGCGCCACGGCCGAGCGGGACGTAGTTCGGGTCGCGCATCCGCTCCCATTCCTCGGCCAGGCTCGCGTCGGCCGTGCGCACGAGGGTGCGGAGGTACCACTCGATCTCGAGCACCTCGCCGGTCTTGGTCGACTCGGGCACGGTCTGGCTGAGTGCCTTGAAGACGCTGTTCAGGTGCCGCAGCAGCAGGCCTTCCGTGCGCTCGAGGTCGTACTCCAGGACATACTCGGCGAACGACTTGTAGGTCTCGAACATCTCGCGGGCGATCGACTTCGGCCGGATGTTCTCCTGCCCCACCCACGGGTGCCGGTCGGCGAATGCGTTGAAGGTGTCGTAGACGAAGTCGCGCAGTGGCTTCGGATGCTCGAGCTTCTCGAGCTCGGCCATCCGCTCGTCGTACTCCATGCCCTCGGCTTTCATCTCCGCCACCCGCCGTCCTTTCAGCCGATCGAGCTGCCGCCGCAGGATCAGCTCCGGGTTCTCGAGGATCGACTCGACCAGCGTCAGCAGGTCCAGCGCGTAGGTCGGCGACTCGCGATCGAGCAGCGGGATCGTCTCGATGAGATACAGCGACAGCGCCTGGTCCATCGAGAAGTCGTCCTGCAGGTCGACGTTCACGCGCACCGTGGCACGGCCCGTCTCGTGCGGCACGAACTCGACGATGCCGCGATCGACCAGCGACCGGAACAACTGCCATCCGCGGCGGCGATGCCCGCCCTTGGCCGCGGCCGGCTCGTGGCTGTCGCGAATCAACTGCTGCATCGCATCGCAGCCGTCGCCGGGCCGGCTGAGCACGTTTAGCAGCATGCCGTGCGAGACCTCGAAGCGCGAGACCAGCGGCTCTGGCGGCGCGCCGATGAGCCGCGTGAACACGTTGAGGTCCCAGTCGACGTAGTTGTGGTCCGGCGGCTTGCGCTTCACGAACTTGCGGCCGTCGCGCGCCGCCTTCTCGGCCAGGCGCAGGTTCTCGATCACGTGCTCCGGCGCCTGCGCCACGACGTAGCCGCGATCGTCGAAGCCCTTGCGGCCGGCCCGGCCGGCGATCTGGTGGAAGTCACGGGCGCTGAGCCGCGCCGTCTTCTGCCCGTCGAACTTGCACAGCTTGGTCAGCACCACGGTGCGAATCGGGACGTTGATGCCGGCGCCCAGCGTGTCGGTGCCACAGATGACGCGCAGCAGCCCGAGCTGCGCCAGCTGTTCGACGAGCACGCGGTACTTCGGCAGCAGGCCGGCATGATGCAGGCCGATACCGTGCTTCAGCCACTTCTTCACCGACGGCCCGTAGGGGCTGGAGAAGTCGAGCGTGTCGACGCGGGCAGCGATCTCGGCCTTCTGCTCGCGGGTGGCGATCTTCAGGCTGGTGAAGTCCTGGGCGCTGGCGGCGGCGTCGGCCTGCGTGAAGTGCACGACGTAGGCGGGCGTGCGGCCTTCGTCGACGAGCTTCTCGATGGTGTGGGCCAGCGGGATCTCCGCGTAGGCGTAGTCGAGCGGCACCGGACGTTCGCCCGACTTCACCGTGACCGTCTCGCGATGCGTGAGCCGCGTGATCCAGGCTTCGAAGGGCGCGGTCTCGCCCAGCGTCGCCGACATCAGCAGGAAGCGGGCCCGGCCCATCGTCAGCAGCGGCACCTGCCAGGCCACGCCGCGATCACGATCGGCGTAGTAGTGGAACTCGTCCATCACCACGTGATCGAATGGCGCGTCGTCGCCGTCGCGCAGGGCCATGTTCGACAGCACCTCGGCGGTGCAGCACAGAATCGGCGCGTCGCGGTTGATGCTGGCGTCGCCGGTCGACAGGCCCACCTGGTCGGCGCCGAACTCGCGGCACAGGGCCATCCACTTCTCGTTGACGAGTGCCTTGATCGGACAGGTGTAGACCGAGCGCTCGCCACGCGCCATGGCGGCGAAGATCATCGCGGAGGCGACGAGGGACTTGCCCGAGCCGGTGGGCGTGTTGAGGATGACGTTCTGGCCGTCGAGCAGCGCCAGGATGGCTTCTTCCTGCGCGGCATACAGCGCCAGGCCGCGCGTGTCGACGTAGCGGAGGAACAGATCGAGCAGCTCGTCGTTCGGAGCCCCTGGCGACGGCAGCCAGTCGGTGAGTGACGATGTCGTGGCCATCGCTCAGAACAGCGTCGGCTGCGGCTCGCCGCGACCCAGCACGCGCAGCATCGCGTCGGCGTCCGGACGCCCGAGCGCGTGCACCGTGCGCGTCGCCGGGTCGAGGCACGTCGCCTTCAGCGTGCCCAGGTCGAGCCCGGCCAGGCCGCGATAGCGCACCGCGTGCACGTCGTGGCCGGCCGCTCGCAGCGCCTGCGCCGACTCGCGGTACTCGGCGTCGTGGTAGACGTAGGTCGGCGTCGCCAGCGTGTGGCTCCACAGGGCCGCCATCGGCGCGTGGGCCACGAACACCCGTCGGGCCTCGAGCAGCGGCCACATCCGCCGGAAGAAATAGAGGCACATCAACGCCGCGCAGTGGATGCCGTCGGCGTCGGCATCCATCAGCAGCACGACGCGCTCGTAACGGGCCCGCGCCAGCTCGAAGGTCGCGCCGTCACCGGCGCCCATGGCCTGCACGAGCGCCTGGAACAGCGGATTCGCCGCCACTTTCGCCGGCGGCGCCTTGGCCGCGTTCATCGGCTTGCCCTGCAGCGGCAGCACCGCCTGCGTCTCGACGTCGCGCACGATGCGCACCGAGCCGGCGGCGCTGTCGCCCTCGACGAGGAAGAGCTCGGCGCCCGAGCCCGGGCCGTGGCGGCGGCAGTCGTCGAGTTTTGGCGGCAGGGTGACCATGCGAACCGGGCGTCCGCGAGCGGCTGGACGGCCCCTGGGCAGCTTACGTGACCACCGCGCGCACGCGGAAGCGCGGATCGTCCCAGGCACGCGTGTCGAGCACGTCGGCGAGATGCGCGACGGCGCGAGCCACCTGCGTGAAGCTCAGGTACAGCGGGGCGAATCCGAACCGCATCGCCGCCGGGGCGCGGAAATCGCCGATCACTCCGCGCGCGATGAGCGCCTGCACCACCTCGTAGCCGTGGGCGTAGTCGAACGACACGTGGCTGCCCCGCTCGGCCGGCTCGCGCGGGCTGATCAGCGTGACGCCGTGATGACCGCATCGTGTCTCGACCGCCTCGACGAAGAAGCTCGTCATCGCGCGCGACTTGGCGTAGAGCGCCGGCAGATCGACGAGCGCCCACACCGCCAGCGCCTCGTCGAGCGCCGCCAGCGACAGCACCTGCGGCGTGCCGCACACGAGACGGCGGGCGCCGGCGGCCGGCGCGTAGCCACGGGTGAAGTCGAAAGGCGCCGCGTGTCCCATCCAGCCCGAGAGTGGCTGGCGCAGTGCCTCGTGGTGTCGCGGATGGACCCACATGAACGCCGGCGCGCCAGGGCCGCCGTTCAGGTACTTGTAGGTGCAACCGACGGCCATGTCGGCATCGGCCGCGGGCAGATCGCAGGCGACGGCGCCGGTCGTGTGCGACAGATCCCAGAGCACCAGCGCGCCACGCGCGTGGACGTCCGCCGTCACGGCCGCCATATCCCGCACCCGCGCGGTGCGGTAGTCGACGTGACTGAGCAGCAGCACGGCGACGTCGTCGCCGAGACCCGACGACACCGGCTGGCCCGGCTCGAGATAGCGCACGGTCGTGCCGGGCACCAGGTCGGCGAGGCCCTGCGCCATGTAGACGTCGGTCGGGAAGTTCGCGCCGTCGGCGAGCACCACGTGACGGCCGGGCCTGAGGTGCAATGCCGCCGCCAGCCCCTTGAACAGGTTCACCGACGTCGAGTCACCCACCGCGACCTCACCGGCGGATGCGCCGATGAGCGGCGCGATGCGATCGCCCACGGTCATCGGCATCGTGAACCAGCCGGCGCTGGTCCAGCTGCGAATCAGGCCCTCGGCCCACTCGCCGGTCGCGGTCTCGGCCACACGCGCGGGCACGCGGGTGGGCATCAGGCCCAGCGAGTTGCCATCCAGGTAGATCAGGCCGTCGGGCACGTGGAACTCGGCGGCGAACGGCGCGATCGGGTCGGCCGCGTCGAGGTCGGCGGCGCGGCGGAGGAAATCGGTCACGAGGTCATCTCCAGCAGGGCAAGGAACGCCGGCGAGGTGGGATTGGTCAACTCGTCCAGCACGTCGAAGTGGTCGCGTCCGGGGGCGGTGTGCGTCGTCAGGCGCGAGAGCCGTGGACGCCACGCCTCGACCAGCGCCGCGGACTGCTGCACGAACGCGTCGGGCTCGTCGGCGCCGACCAGCACGTGCACGGGGACATCGCGCCCGGGGACCGTCGCGAGCGGCGAGAAATCGCGAACCTCGTCGGCGTCCATCTGGACGCGGTCGTTCACGTAGGAGGCCGCCACGGGCGCGAGATCGTAGACGCCACTCACCAGCACCGCGCCGGCGATGGCAGCGGCCGCGGCCTCACCGCCCTGGCCGGCCAGGAGCGCCGCCGCCAGGTGCGCCCCGGCGGAATGTCCGGCCACGACGAGGCGGGCAGGATCGAGGCCGTACGACGCCGCGTCCTGGTGCAGACGCACGACCACGGCCGCAGCCTCGCCGACGATCTCGCGCAGGCGTGCCTCCGGGGCCAGCGTGTAGCCGACGGCAGCGAGGGCGCGATCGTGTTCGGCCAGCACCGGGGCGGCAAACCCCGAGCCGTCCTTGCGTCCCTCCTGCCAGAAGCCGCCGTGGAAGTAGATGACGCACGGATGGACATCGTCGCCGGCGGGGACGAAGAGGTCGACGCGCGCGCCGGGCCGATCCGCGTACGCCACGTCGCGCCAGATCGTCAGGCCACCGGCATGGCAGAGCGCGGCCGTCGCGGTCTCGTGCCGGGCCAGTACGCCCCAGGGATCCTTGGCGGAACGGCTGGGCGAGAACTGGCGATCGAGCGCGTCGCGGGTCAGATGGGCGAAGGAGACGGACGGCATGGGCCGGACACCACGATAAGCTACACGCGCATGCCGGCGTCCACTCACGCACCGTCCTCCTCGCGCGCCGACGGCCTGGTCCGTGCGCTGGGGACGTTTGGTCTCGCGGCAGCCATCGTCAACATCACCGTCGGCGGCGGGATCTTCCGCTTGCCGGCCAACGTCGCCTCGTCCCTGGGGGCGGCCGCGCCGGTGGCCTATCTCGTGTGCGCCGTGGCGATGGGCCTGATCGTGTTGTGCATCGCCGACGCGGGAAGCCGCGTCTCGCTCACCGGCGGGCCGTACGCATACGTCGGCGTCGCGCTGGGGCCGTACGCGGCGTTCCTGTCGGGCCTGCTGCTGTGGATGCTGGGGCTCTTCGCCACGGCGGCGGTCTCCACGGTGTTCGCGGCCAGCCTTGGCCAGCTCGTGCCGGCGTTGGGCGGTGCCGTCGCTCAAGCGTCCGTGCTGATCGTCGTTTACGCGTTCTGGGCGCTGGTGAACGTGCGCGGCGTGGCCCTCGGCGCGCGGCTCAACACCGCAGCCACGGTCGCGAAGCTGGTGCCGCTGCTGCTCGTGGCCGTGGGCGGATTGTTTGCCGTGCGCGGCGCGCATCTCACGGTCACGACGTGGCCGGCCGCGTCCGATGTGGCGCGCACCTCGCTGCTGCTGGTGTTCGCGTTCGCCGGCATCGAGACGGCGCTCGTGCCCAGCGGCGAGGTCCGCGACACCGCGCGCACGGTCCCGCGGGCGATCGCGCTGGCGATGGCCGGCATCACGCTGCTGTACCTGGGGCTGCAGGCGTCGGCGCAGGGGATTCTCGGGCCGGCGCTGCCCGGGTCCGCCACGCCCCTCGCGGATGCGGCGGGGTTGGCGTTCGGCGGGTGGGGACGCACGATGCTGCTCGCCGGCGCGGTGATCTCGATGTTCGGGTATCTGGGCGGGATGACGCTCTCGGTGCCGCGCGTGGTCTTCGCGATGGCCGCCGACGGGTTCCTGCCGCGCGCGCTGGCCGCGGTGCACGGCCAGTTCCGCACGCCACATATCGCCATCGCGGCGCAATCGCTGCTGGCGCTGGCGCTGGCCGTGTCGGGCACCTTCGAGGGCCTGGCGATCCTGGCGAACGTCTCGGCGCTGGCGCTCTACTTCGGCTGCGCCGTGGCCGCGTGGCGGCTGCGGTCGATGGCGGAGGCGGACGGTGGCGCAGGCGGCGTGCGCCTGCCGCTCAGCGGCATCGCGCCGTTCCTGGCCGTGCCGGTGATCCTGTGGCTGCTCACCGGGTTGGCCCGCGACGAGTGGATCGCGTTCGGCGCCTGCGTGGCCGTCGGCTCGGTGCTCTATCTCGTGGCCCGCAGGACGTCGTGATCAGCTGACGGGATTCGGGCGCGCCAGGTGCAGCAGCTCCGGCGCGTCGAGTCGCGGGCCGCTGTAGTTCAGCACCTCGCCGAAGCGGCGATGCGCTTCCCAGTCGGTGCGCGCCTCGCGGATCTCATCCGGCGTGCGGGCCACGAAGTTCCACCACATCAGGATGGTCTCGGGGAACGGCGCGCCGCCCACCAGCAGGACGCGCGCACCCGCGATGCTCACCAGTTCCAGCGCGTGGCGCCAGGTCCCGGTGTAGTAGAGCACGCGCGGCGCGAGCGGCTGTCCCTCGAGCGTGACGTCGCCGTCGAGCACGAGCAGTCCGTGCTCGTGCGACGGCGCCACCGGCACCGTGACCGTGCCACCGCGATGCACCTGCACCTCGGCACCGACGATCGGAGAGAAGTGCGTGGCCGCCGAGTGAACGTCGCCGACGGCTCCGGAGAAGACCTGCACGAGCCCGCCAGGCGACTCGAGACGCGGCACCTCGCCCACGTGCTGGAACGCCGGCGCGGCGCGGCGGACGGCGTCGGGCAACGCGGTCCACAGCTGGACGCCGTTCAGCCTGCCGGTGTGATCGCGCGGCGTCTGCTCGGCATGGGCGATGGCACGGCCCGACGTCATCACGTTCACGCCGCCCGGCCGCAACACCGACTCCGAGCCGAGGCTGTCGCGATGCGCGATCTCGCCGTCGAGCAGCCAGCTCACCGTCTGCAGGCCGATGTGCGGATGGGCGGCCACGTCCATCGGCGCGCCTTCGGTGAAACTCAGGGGTCCGAAGCGGTCGAGGAAGCACCACGGGCCGATGAGGCGGCGGCCCTTCACCGGCAACGCGCGCTGCACCTGCAGGTGGCCAAGGGCGATATCACGCGTCGGGTACGCGTCGAGCTGCGGCTGCGCGGCGCCGAGTGACACGCAACTCTCGGCGTTGACGGTGCCGTCGCTGCCGGGCGGGATGGCGCGGGAAGACATGCGTCCGACGCTACAACCGCTGGCGTCGCCGCGTCCACCCGGCCCGCGTTTCGCCCTTGCCGGCAGGCCGGCACGCGCGCTATCAATGGCGCCTCCGGAGGCCCGCATGACCTGGTACCGCACTCCTTCACGCCGGACGTTCCTGGGTGGCGCGGCCGCCGCGGCAGGCACATGGCTCACCGCCAACCGTACCGCCGTCGAGGCACGCCAGGCCGCGGCGCCGGTGGTGACGCGCACCGACCTCGTCTACGGCCGCGTCGAGGGATCGGCCCTGCTCGCCAATCTGGCCTATCCGGACGGACCCGGCCCGCGGCCGGCGCTGATCTCGGTGCACGGCGGACGCTGGCGGGCCGGCAACCGCACGGATGCCAGCAGCATCAAGGTGCAGCAATGGGCGGAGTATGGCTTCGTCGCCATGTCGATCGACTATCGCCTCGTCGGCGGCTCACCGGCGCCGGCGGCGTACCTCGATCTGCGCTGCGCGATTCGCTGGATGCACGCGCATGCGGCCGACTACGGCGTCGACCCCGAACGCGTCTATCTGATCGGCCAGTCGGCCGGCGGCCAGATGGTGTCCCTGGCCGCCACGCTCGGTGACGGCGCGTACCCGAAGGTCGGCGGCTGGGACGGCGCGCGCAGCGACGTGCGCGCGGTGGTCAGCGTGGCCGCGGCCTACGACCTGCCGACGCTGTCGTGGGGCAACCTGTGGACGCCCGTGTCGGGTGATGTGGAAGAGGCGCGGCGCATCGCCTCGCCGATGAACCACGTGAGCGCGACGACGAAGCCGATCCTCGTGGTCCATTCCGACGACGACAAGTCGGTGCCGGTGCAGCAGGCCGTGGACTTCGCCGGCAAGCTCAAGGCCGCCAACATCGTGCACCGCTTCGTCCACTACACGGACAAGGGGCACATGGGGATCACCGACGACGTGATTCGCGAGGCACGGGCGTTCATCGCCGAGCAGGAGCCGAAGAAGTAGGCCGCGCGACGGCGCCGGCCGTGGGCCGGACGTCAGTGCGTCACGCCGGCCTTCGCCAGCAACTGCGCCTTCTCGCGCGCGTTGGCGGTGAGAGCGGCGGCGCGTTCGAACTCGACGCGCGCTTCCTGGCCACGCCCGAGTTTCTCGAGCAGGTCGGCGCGGACCGCAGGCACGTAGTGGTAGGCGCGTAACGCGGGATCATCCGCCAGGGCGTCGACGAGGGGCAGGGCGGCCGCTGGCCCTTCGGCCATCGCGACCGCCATCGCGCGGTTCAGCGCCACGACCGGTGACGGCGCGACCTGCAGCAACGTCGTGTAATGGTCGACGATCGCGACCCAGTCGGTGGCGTCGGGCGTCGTGGCTCGCGCATGACACGCGGCAATCGCCGCCTGCAGCGTGAAGAAACCCGGCGACGCCCGCCGGAGCTGCCACGCATCAGCCAGGCTCGCCAGGCCGGAACGGATCAGCGCCCGATCCCAGCGCCCGCGATCCTGCTCCAGCAGCAGCACCGGCGCGCCGGTGGCGTCGACGCGGGCGTCCAGCCGCGACGCCTGCAGGTCCATCAACGCCGCCAGGCCGTGCGCGTCGGCCTCGCCCGGGGCCACGTCGAGCAGCAACCGGGCCAGCCGCCGCGCCTCATCGACCAGGCCACGGCGCACCAGATCCTCGCCGGCGCTCGCCGTGTAGCCCTCGTTGAAGATCAGATACAGGACGTCGAGCACCGAGGCGACGCGCGCCTGTCGGGCCTCACCCGACGGCAACTCGATCGAGGGCCGCTCGGTCGACAGCTTCTTCTTCGCCCGCACCAGCCGCTGCGCCATGGTGGCCTCGGGCACCAGGAAGGCACGGGCGATCTCCGGCGTGGTCAGTCCGCCCACCAGCCGCAGCGTCAGCGCCACCTGCGCCTCGGATGGCAGCACGGGATGGCAGGCCATGAAGATCAGGCGCAGCACGTCGTCGTGCACCTGGTCATCGAAGGCGGCCTCGGGATCGGGCATCCAGGCCGCGGGGGCGATGTCGGCGCCGAACGCCTCGAGCTTGCGCTTGAAGTTGGCGCTGCGCCGGATGCGGTCGATGGCGCGATGTTTCGCCGTGGCCATGAGCCAGGCTCCGGGCCGGTCGGGCACGCCCTGGGAGGGCCACTGCTCGAGCGCCGCGACCAGCGCGTCGTGCGCGAGATCCTCGGCGGTGGCCAGATCGCGGACCAGCCGCGTCAGGCCGCCCACGATCTTCGGCGCCTCGACCCGCCAGATGGCGTCGATGGTGGCGTGGGGATCGGCCGGCGTCACGCCTGCCGATCACACCACCCTCCGCAGGGCGGCCGCAAGCCGCGCCGGGCTACTTCTTCTTGCGCGCCTCGAACTCGCGCCGCATCTCCTCCTCGCGCGCGATGACCTCGGGCGCCACGTCGCCGAAGTCCTCAGGCGCGAAGATCTGCCGGATCTCGAGTTCGGAGTCCTCGTTGTGCGGGTTGGGGCACTTCTTCGCCCAGTCGATGGCCTCCTGCAGGCTCTTGCACTCCCAGATCCAGAAGCCGGCGATCAGCTCCTTGGTCTCGGCGAACGGACCATCGACGACGGAGCGCTTCGGCCCCTCGAAGCGGATGCGCGCGCCCCGGCTCGACGGGTGCAGCCCCTCGCCCGCCTGCATCACACCGGCGGCGAACAGTTGCTCGTTGTAGGCGTGCATCGACCGCAGCATCTCGGCATCGGGCATCTGGCCGGCTTCGCTGTCCTTCGACGCCTTCACGATCACCATGAACTTCATGACGCTAACCCTCTCTGGATGAACTCTTTAGCTGTGCCGTGCGGGAGCGCCGCGCGGCACCCTCAACGTCCTTCTTACTACGACGTCGATTGGCAGACGCGGGAATCGACAGCTCGACCGTTGTTCTTCCTGGTCCCCGGTGCCTGCCCGGCGAAGCCGCCTAGAGCACCTTGCCGAGGAAGCGCCTCGTCCGTTCTTCGCGCGGCGACTCGAAGAGAGCCGCCGGCGGTCCCTCCTCCACGAGCCGGCCTTCGTCGAGGAACAGCACGCGATGCGCGACCCGGCGCGCGAAGCCCATCTCGTGGGTCACGATCACCATGGTCATCCCTTCCTCGGCGAGACGCTGCATGACGGCCAGCACCTCGCCCACCATCTCGGGGTCGAGCGACGACGTCGGCTCGTCGAACAGCATGAGCTTGGGCTGCATCGCCAGGGCCCGTGCGATCGCCACGCGCTGCTGCTGCCCGCCCGACAGCTGATTCGGATACGCGTCGCGCTTGTCGAGCACGCCCACCTTGTCGAGCAGGGCGTCGGCGCGGTCGCGGGTCTCGGCCGCGGTCAGGCCGCGCAGCAGCCGCGGCGCGAGCGCGAGGTTCTGCAGCACGGTCTTGTGCGGGAACAGGTTGAAGCGCTGGAACACCATCCCGACCTCGCGGCGGACGGTGTCGAGATTGGTGCCGTGATCGCTCACCGCCACGCCGTGTACGAGTACCCGCCCCGAGGTCGCCTCTTCCAGTCCGTTCATGCAGCGCAGCAGCGTGCTCTTCCCCGAGCCCGAAGGGCCGATGACGCACACCACTTCGCCGTCGGCGACCGCGCAGCTCACGTCGCGCAGCACCTCGAGGCGGCCGAAGCGCTTGCTCAGCGCCTCAACGCGAATCGCCGCGTCCATAGCGCACCTCGAGATGACGCACGCCCCAGGCCAGCAGCAGCGTCAGCAGCCAGTACATGACGGAGATCGTGAGATACGGCTCCCAGTAGCGCGAGTAGGCGCCGGCGACCGTGCGCGCGGCGTAGGCGAGCTCGCCGAGTCCCACCGCCGAGACCAGCGACGAGTCCTTGAGCAACGCGATGGCGTTGTTGCCGAGCGGAGGCAGCATGCGGCGGAACGCCTGCGGCAGCACGACGTGATACATCGCCTGGCCGTAGGACAGGCCGAGCGAGCGCGCCGCTTCCGTCTGTCCGCGGTCGATCGACTGGATGCCGGCGCGGAAGATCTCCGAGATGTAGGCCCCGGCGTTGAGCGACAGCGACACGATCCCGGTGATGACCGCCCCGTAGTTCTGACGCAGATCGCGGGCCGTGTCGCCCGAGATGAGCCAGCCGTCGGCCGGGTTCATGAACAGCGGCACCACGGCGAAGTGCATCAACAGGATCTGCACGAACAGCGGCGTGCCGCGAAAGAAGCTGACGTAGACGGTGGCGGGCCAGCGCAGCAGCACGCGCGTGAGCACCCTGGCCACGGGCGACCGCGCGTCGGCGAGGCGCGCGAGGCCGAGCAGCAGTCCGAGCAGCGTGCCCAACAGGATGCAGACCACGGTGACGCCCACCGTCATCCGCAGCCCTTCCCAGAAGAGCGGCTCGTATTCCTTGATGATGTCGGCGCGGAACCAGCCGAACCAGAGGATCTGCGGCTCGTCCATGGGGCGGCGGACCTACGGCTTCGGCAGGGTCGGCGGCTCGCTCTTGAACCAGGTGCGGTAGATCGTCGCGTAGGTGCCGTCGGCGATGATGGCGGCCAGGCCCTTGTTCAAGGTGTCGCGCAGAGCGGCGTTGCCCTGCTTCACCGCGATGCCGAAGTATTCCTTCGCCATCGACGCGTCGTCCACCGTCTTCAGCGTCTTGTGCTCGCGCACGCGGTAGGCGATGACGCCGTTGTCGCCGATGGCCGCGTCGACGCCGCCGTTGGCCAGCTCCGCGATGATGAGCGGCGTCGTGTCGAAGCGGCGGATGTTCGCGCTGGTCTTGCCGAAGGCTTTCGAGGCCACGTCATCGCCGGTGCTGCCGGTGACGACGGCGATCTTCTTCCCCGCCAGATCCTGCAGGCGCGTGACCGTGCTCGACGCGGGCACGGCCAGGAGCTGGCGCGCCTCGAAGTACGGCGTGGTGAAGTCGTACGACTGGCGGCGCCGTTCGTTGATGGTGACGCCCGAGACGACGAGGTCGATGTCGCCGTTGTTGAGCGACGCGAAGATGCCGACGAACGGCGTGTTCACGAGCCGCACGCGGATGCCGGCCTTCGCGGCAATCGCGTTGATGACGTCGACGTCGAAGCCGACGATCTGCTTCTGCGCGTTCTCGTAGGCAAACGGCGGATAGGTCGCGCTCGAGCCCACGACGTAGGTGCGCTGCGCCGCGGCCGGCACGACGCCGGCGGTGGCCAGCGCGGCCACCGCCAGGACGCACGACAGGGCGCGCACCCGAATCGTCATCACTACATCGAGCCTTCGTCGGCCGAGGGCCCGTAGATCGCCGGCACGGGCACGCTATTGAGACGCAGGTAGACGCCGAGTTGGGCGCGGTGGTGAATCATGTGGTTCATGACGAAGCTGCGCAGCACGGCGATCTTCGGCATGGTGAAGAAGACCTTGTCGCCCTGCCGCAGCGTCCACGGCTTCATGAGGTCGGCGTCGCTCGCCCCGGACAGCGCCGGACGCGCCTTGGCCACGGCCTTGTCGAGCGCGCCCACGAGCTCCGACGTCGTTTCCGGAATGAACGGCTTGTAGTCGAACTTGGCGAAGTCGAGCTCGTCGGCCTCGATCGTCGAGTTCACCCAGCCGGCCAGCTCGGCGAGGTGACCCGCCAGCTGTCCCATCGCCATCGACTTCTCGTGCGGCTTGAACTCGCCCAGGCCTTCGGGCACGCGTTCGAGGGTCTTGCGCAGGGTGGCGAACTCGTGGTCGAACTCGGGCAGCAGGCTCTGGGCGATCGACATGACAGGCTCCTCGTCACACGGCCGTGACGCCACGGCCGGGCTCTCAAGAATAGTTCAACCGACCAGCGCGACGTCTTCGGCGAGGAAGCCGCCCGACTGCCGCGCCCACAGACCGGCGTAGACACCGCGCCGCTCGAGCAGTGCGTCGTGCGAGCCGCGCTCCAGCACCCGGCCGCGTTCGAGCACGACGAGTTCGTCCATGCGACGCACCGTCGACAGCCGGTGCGCGATGACGATGGCCGTGCGCCCTTCCATCAGCGTCCACAGCGCCGCCTGGATGTGCGCCTCGCTCTCCGAGTCGAGGGCGCTGGTTGCTTCGTCGAGCACCAGGATCGGCGCGTCCTTCAGGATGGCGCGGGCGATGGCGACCCGCTGGCGCTGTCCACCCGACAGCTTGATGCCGCGCTCGCCGACGAGCGTGTCGTAGCCCTCGGGCAGCGCCTCGATGAACTCCGTTGCGTGTGCCAGCCGGGCGGCGCGACGCACGTCGTCGTCCGTCGCCTCGGGACGTCCGAAGCGGATGTTGTCGGCGATGCTGCGATGGAACATCGACGGGTCCTGCGGCACGTAGGCGATGGCCCGCCGCAGCGCCGACTGCGGCACCTGTTCGATCGGCACGCCGCCGATCAGGATGCCGCCGCCCTGCGGGTCGGCGAAGCGCAGCAGCAGCCGCGTCAACGTGGTCTTGCCGCCGCCAGATCGGCCGACGAACCCGACCTTCGTGCCCGGCGCGATCGCGAGCGACAGGCCGTCGAACAGCGGCGGCTGCCCGGGCACGTAGCCGAAGGTGAGCTGACGCAGCTCGACGCCGAAGTCCCGCGGCGAGAAGGGTTGCGCGTTCGGGGCATCGACGACGACAGGGGGATCCAGCAGCAGGCCGGCGAACTGCGCCGCGTCGGTGAGCGATGCCTCGAGCGTGCGGTAGATGCGGTTGAACTCCCACATCACGCGGGTCACGGCGGCGTAGTAGCTAAAGGTGACGAACACCGCCTCGAGGCCGCTGCCCGTGGTGCCGCGGGTCCACAGCACGACGACGAGGCCGAGCACGTTGGTGGCCACGTACATCGGCGCGGTGATCGTGTCGATCCGCAGGTTGGTGTAGTCCCAGGCCTGCAGCGTCTTCGAGCCGTAGTCGAGCACGTTGCGCGTGTGCACCTTCGCCTCTTCGGGCTCGCGCGCGAAGGCCCGGACGGTCTCGGCGTTGGCGATCGAGTCGGCGAGATGCCCGGCCATCTCGTTCGATGCCGCCTCGCGGGCGTCGACCAGGCTCTGCCGCCGGCGGATGCGCGGCAGCACGAGCGCCAGCGTCAGCGACAACATGGCCACCAGCACGATCACGAGCAGCGGCGAGTAGGCCCACAGCACCACGCCCACCAGCACCAGCGCCACGCCGTTGGCGACGAGCGAGAACGACAGGATGTCGAAGACGTGCTCGAACTGCCGGGCGTAGCCGAGTGCCCGCTTGGTCAGCGAGCCGGCGAAGTTGTCGTGGAAGAACGCCACGTCCTTGGCGAGCAGCTCGTCCATCGCCTCGACGTAGAGCGCTTCCATGCCGCGCACTTCGATGCGCGCGATGGTGTAGCCCGCCAGCCGCCAGACCACTTCGCCCGACAGCCACAGCGCGGCGATGATGGCCACGTACGGCCACGTGCCGGCCACGGTCACGGGCTCGCCACTGCTGAAGGCCGCGAGCAGCCGCGCGACCGCGAGCGGCGGCCCGTAGAAGATCAGCAGATTGCCGAGCCCGGGCAGCAGCATCGCGGCGGCCGCGAGCCCGGGCCGCTGCCGGCACTGCGCCCAGTAGCGCGACAGCACGAGCCGCAGCGCCGCCGGCAGGCGGCGCGAGTCGCGCGTCACAGCACCGACGGCAGGTGATGCGGGAGCATCCGCCGCCACCACGGCCAGTCGTGGTTGACGTCGTGGCCCCACAGATCCAGCACGTGCGGAATGCCGCGCGAGGCCAGCAGGTCCGCGAGCTTCTGCGATTCGGCCGGCGCCTCGTAGGCGCCCTGGCCGCTGACGATGACGATGTGGCAGTCGGTGCGCAGCAGGCGCAGGGGTTCGCCGCCGAGTTCGCGCAGATACCAGGCGGGGTTGTTGAAGAAGCAGTCGTCGTCGCTGTAGCCCTTGAAGTAGCCGGGCTCCAGGTCGTAGAAGCCGCTCATCGCGATGACGCCGCGGAAGAGATCGGGCCGTCGGAACAGGCTGTTGGCGGCGTGGAACGCGCCGAAGCTGGCGCCGGTCGTGGCGATGCGCACCCCGGGGTCGCCGCAGGCGTGCCTGATGTAGGGCACGACCTCGTCTTCGATGTAGCGAGCATACAGGTTCTGGCGCCGTGCCTGCTCGGGCACCGGCACCTTCGGGTCCATCCACGCGTAGCGGTTGATGCTGTCGATCGAGAAGACGCGCACCTGGCCGGCGAGGATGAGCGGCTCGATCGACTTCACGAGGAAGAAGCGCTCGTTCTCGAGATAGTCGGCGGCGGCCGTCGGGAACAGCAGCAGCGGCGCGCCGGCATGCCCGTAGGTGACGACCGGCATGTCGAGCGAGGTCGTCGGGCTGTGCCAGCCATCAAGCCGTCGCGGCACCGCCGGATCGAGAAACTGCATGACGTCTCGGCTCCTCTCCGCGCCTCAGAAGACGCGGCGCTGCAGGCGGTCGACGGTGAACTTCGCGGTCGTGGCGATGGCCATCACCGTCATGACGCCCGCCTGCACGGGATCGGTCACGACCAGGTCGGCCGCGTCGGGCACACTGCCCGCCATGTTGAGGCTCACGACCAGCAGGCCCTTCGCCCGCACCTCGCGCACCGCGTTCTCGATATCGCCGCCCATGAGGGCGCCGGCGAGCACGAGGGCCTTCGCCCGCGGCAGCCGAGCCACGGCGCGCACGGCATCGGCCAGCGGCTGCTCGCCCACCAGCGGAATCGTGTCGACCGAGATGCGCTCGCCGCGGATGTTGTGGCGGTCGGCCTCGGAGATGGCGCCAATCGCCACCTGGCCGACCTGCGCGCCGCCACCCATGATGATGATGCGCTTGCCGTAGATGGCCTGGAGCGTGCCTACGACCGCGACCTCGCGCACGATCGGCAGCGCACGCATCTCGGCGGCCAGCAGCTCGCGCTCGCCGTCGAGAGCGATCTCGAAGTAGACGCGGGCCTCGTCGGCGCCGGCGTTGACGATCTCGATCGACGCGATGTCGCCGTTGAAACGCGCGATCACGCCGGTGAGCTGGAAGAGCACGCCGGGGCCAGGATCGGCGTGCACCATGAGTCCGAAACGATCTGCCATGGGGTGCGTCCGCGGGAAGGGCCGCGCACGCTAGTTTATCCGGCCCGTCGTCGCAGGCGAAGGGCCGCCGGTGCGAGAGGCACCGGCGGCGCCTGGTGTCAGCGGCGCGCGCGTCGCGACGGCGGCGGCGGCGCGGGACCTACGTGGGCGGCCAACGCCGTGAGCGCGGCGCGCCACTGCGAGCGGCGCGTCTCCACGGCGGCGGTGTCGGGCAGCTTCGTGTGCACGGCGATGGCGTCGGCGCGGCCGTCGGCACGGGGGACGAGCTGGAACTCGACGCGGCTGTCGTCCCACGCGAAGCGGCAGCGCTTCAGGCCCTTCGAGCCATCGGTCAGGCCGTTCGCGCCGGGGCCGCGCAGGCCGCCCAGCAGCGCCCGGATCAGTGCCGGCTCGGCGGACTTCGTCCACGCCGTTCGGGCCGTCGTTGCTTCGAGCGCGCGCGCCGCGGCGGGTACGTCGACCGGCAGCACCTTGCTCACCGAGACCTCGTAGGCGCCGTTCATGCGCTGGTTCACGGCGCGCAGACCGGTGGCACGCTCCCAGGCCACGGTGATCTCCTGGGCGTGCCAGCCGGGCACGCCGTGGTCCGCGCTCAGGTGACGGGCCGACGCGGTGTGGCCTTTGGTGCGGGCCCCGAAGTCTTCGAGCACGGCGAACCAGTGCGCGAAGTCATGGCCGCTGCGAGCGATGAGCCGCGTGTTCGCGGCGGCGCTGGGCATCGGTCCCGGGAATGCCGACGCCGGGCGGGCCGCTGGGCGGATGGTGCTCGCGGTCGTGGCGGCGCGCGCGGCCGTGTCGCCGGGCGCAGGGGCGGCCAGCACGTGCCGGCGCGCGGCGGTGTAGCGCTCGCCGGTCTTGGCCATACGGGCGCGGATGGTGGTCTTGAGCGTACGTTCGCGGGTCATCGAACCGGTCCTTCTCTGGCCACACGATCCCCAGCCCCCGCCTGTCGATCGCTGACCACGAAGAAATCCGGTTGAGCGGCCCGGGGTGCGAACCCCTTTGCCTCGATGGTGAGCCTCGCGGGGGGAGGCCGGGTCGAGGTGCGGCGTCAGGCCGGCGCCAGCGCGCACTGTCGCATCAGCCGCGGGCCGCCGTCAAGCACCGGGCGGTCTCCCGCTCGGCGTGAACAGGCCCGTGATCGCCGCCCGGGGCCTGCACGGAGGCGTGGCCAGCGCCCGCTCCGCGCGGCAGCGGCTGTGCTAGGCTCCGGCCGAAAAGCGTCGCGTCGTCGTCTCGTGCCGTTCTGCCATTCCGGTTCCCTCGAAGGAGGTCGGTCATGCGCAGTGTTCTCGTCGGCGTGGGTCTGGCAGTCGTGATCGTGAGCGCGAGTGTGCCAGCACTCGCCCAGCAGGGAACGTCGGAGATCAGCGGCCGAGCCGTGGATCCCCAGGGGGCTGCGCTGCCCGGCGTGGCCATCGTCGCCACCAACGAAGACACCGGTCAGTATCGGGAGGCCACGACCAGCGCCGAGGGCGTCTACCACCTCGCGCAGATGGTGCCGGGCCGCTACGCCATCGTCGCCAGGCTCACGGGGTTCCGCACCTTCGAGCGCCGCGGACTGATCGTGGCGGTCGGCACCACGCTCACCGTCGACCTCGCGATGCAGATCGGCGCGCTCGAAGAGTCGGTCACCGTCACCGGCAACTCGCCGATCATCGACCTCACCGCCACCGACGTCGGCGGCAACATCGGCACCGGCGAACTGGCCGAGCTGCCGGCGATGAACCGCAACTACTTCGCCACGGTGGCGTTGCTTCCGGGTGTGCAGTTCTCGCCGTCGACGCAGATGGGGAACGACACCATCGTCTCGAACGGACAGTCGGCTCAGAACAACAACGTGTCGGTCGACGGCGGCTACAACGGCGACAACGCGCTCGGTACCAGTTCGGGCGCGCAGGTGCGCACGCCGCTCGAGGCCATCCAGGAGTTCGAGGTCATCACCTCGATGTACGACGCCGAGTACGGTCGGGCCGGTGGCGCCATCGTCAACGCCGTCACCAAGACCGGCACCAACAAGTTCTCCGGCGTGGTGTTCGGCTACAACGTGAGCAACTCGCTCACCTCGAAGGACTTCATCGCCCGCCAGCGGAACCTGCCCAAGGCCAAGGTCGAGAAGCGCGAGTACGGGTTCGTGCTCGGCGGCCCGATCATCAGGAACAAGGCGCACTTCTTCGTCAGCCTGGAGCGGCAGGTCGACAAGCCCAATCGCTCGCGGACCTTCATCTCGCGGCCGGAATCGGACTTCTCGCAGGTCGAGGATCGCACCGACTGGAACACGCTGATTCGCTTCGACCATCAGATCACGGCCAATCACACCTGGGCGGTGCGATGGCTCCGCGAGACGGCGCCGCAGTTCCCGGTCATCCCGGTGCGCACGTCGGGGAAGGACAACTGGCAGGACGAGACCGACCTCGATCAGACCGCCGTCGGCACGTTCACGAGCGTGCTCGGCGGCACCAAGGTCAACACCTTCCGGATCGCGAAGACGTGGGAGCACTGGTGGCACGGCAATCTGTGCACGCGCGGCCAGGGCCCCGAAGGCGGCAGCGAAGGCTTCAAGTTCGGCACGGAAGACCAGAGCGACATGACGCTGTGCGCGCCGCAGCTCAACTACCTCGAGCAGATCGAGGGCGGCAGCACGGAATCGCAGGGCCCCTGGGACACCAACTACCAGATCGAGGACAACCTGTCGTGGTTCGTGCCGGGAAAGAAGGGCGACCACAACATCAAGGTCGGCGGGCGCTACACCTACACCAAGCTGCGCCGCGTGTCGCAGATCAACCAGAACGGCACCTTCAACTTCAACACCGATTTGCGCTTCGATCCGGCCAATCCCCGCACCTATCCGGAACGGCTGGTGATTCGCATCCCGAACGCCTACGACGCCACCATGACGAATCACGTCTACGAGGGCTTCGTGCAGGACAAGTGGCAGATCAACGAAGGCACGACGTTGAGCCTGGGCCTGCGCTACGACCTCGAGATCTTCCCGACACTGGAGACGGCCGACAATCCGCTGTTCACGTCGGGGCAGAGCACGAACGTCGATAAGAACAACTTCTCGCCCCGGATCGGCTTCACGCAGCAGCTGGGCGCGAACGGCAAGTCGCTGGTGCGCGCCGGCTACGGGATCTTCTACAACCGCACGATCCTCGGCGCGCTCGACGACACCATCGAGTTCCCGACGTTCACGTCGTCGATCGTCGCCAACTTCCCGAACGACAACGTCGATCCCGGTCCCAGCCGCGGCCAGTTCCCGACCGATCCCTTCCTTGCGAACGGACCGTTCGTGAATCGCGCGCTGCTCAACCAGATGTTCCCACCGGGGTCGGCGCCGCGAAACACCGGTGTGGTCATCTACGACTCGCCGGACCGCCGGCAGCCCTACGCCCACCAGATGACCGTGGGCTATGTCAGGGAACTCGCCTCGACGTTGGCGTTCCATGCCGACTACGTGCGGATCATGAACCGCGACATGTTCCTCTCGAGGAACCTGCTGCCGATGCGGCGCGTCGACACGACCCGGACCGGCCGGATCGAGCGTCTCGACGCGTTCGGCATCTTCGGAGCGGACGCCGTCAACTACAGGCAGCAGGTGTGGGCGTTCGAGAACGGCGGCAGCTCGGACTACGACGCGCTCAACCTGCAGCTCGAGAAGCGCTACGCCGACAAGTGGTCGGGGCGCATCTCGTACTCGCTCTCGAAGTCGCGCGGCACGGCCACCGACCAGGCCGACCGCAACACCGACCAGGTGCTCACGGAGATGAATCTCGACAAGCGCCACGGGCCGACCGCGATCGATCGGCGCCACGTCCTGTCGGTGGCCAGCCGCATCGAGGTGCCGAAGACCTTCGGGATGACGCTGGCGACGACGGCGCGCTACATGAGCGGGTCGCCGTTCACCATCTACAACAGCAACATCGACGTCAACCAGAACGGGCAGCTCGACGACCCGTCGCCAGCCGGTACCTACAAGGGAACCGGCCTGAACGCGATGACGGACGTGGACAACAAAGGCGGACGCAACGGCGCCTACGGCCCCGACTACTTCCAGGTCGACATCCGTGCCGGGTGGCGGCGGCGCATCCAGGACCGCACGCTGGAGGTCTTCGTCGACGTGTTCAACGTCACCAACCGCACCAACTGGGACAACCCGCTCGTGGCCAACTCCGACGAGCGCCTGCCCAACACGTTCCTCACCCTGACCAACCTGCGCGGCGGCAGCGGCTTCCCGCGCTCGGTGCAGTTCGGGACGCGAATCGCCTTCTAGCGCCCGGCGGCGGCGCACAAGCGTCGTCGCCGCGGACACGTCAACCGGCCGGTCGCGTGCGGGCCTCCCTCCCGCGCGCGACCGTGCTAGGCTCTGCGGTCGAACCACGGCTCATCCGTTGGTGTCTCCCCCCGGAGTGCGGCGTATGACCACGACTCGCAAGGACGCTCACGCGACGGACTCGCAGACGAGCCGCCGCCAGTTCTTCACCCTGCTCGCCGGCAGCCCGCTGCTGGCGCTGGCCTATCCGTCGCTGCCGGCGGCGTGGCAGCGTGAACTCGACGCGGTCGCGGCCGACGCGCGGCTGGCCGTGTCGCACGCGCAGGCCGGTACCTGCGCGATCTGCGGCCAGACGTTCGCGCCGCTGCCGTCGCATACGACGTCCAGCGCGCTGCAGCAGGGCGGTGCGGCTCCCGGGCAGCCTCCGGCGGCGCCGATCGCCCTCGACAGCCATTTCTCCGGGCAATTGGTCGATACCGCCGACGAGGCGATCAACGTGTGGGACTTCGAGCGCGTCGCCCACGCCAACACGCTGCCCCAGCACTGGGCCTACATCCACATGGGCGTCGACGACCTGGAGACGCGGGTCGCCAATCGCGAAGGCTATCAGCGCATCGCGCTGCGGCCACGACGCCTGGGGCCCGACGCCGCGAAGCTCGACACCTCGGTCACGCTGTTCGGCCGGAAGTGGGGCACGCCGCTGTTCCTCTGTCCAGTGGCTGCGCTCGAGGCGTATCACACCGAGGGTGAGGCGGGCGCCGCGCGGGCCGCGAAAGCCCGCGGCATCCTACAAATCCAGTCGCACCAGTCCTCGCAGACCTACGAGACCATCGCCGAGGCGCGCGGCGAGCCGCACTGGTTCCAGCTCTACGCCAACCAGGACTGGGACATCAACAAGAGGACCCTGGACAAGGTCAAGGCGGCCGGCTGCCCGGTCGTGGTGTGGACCGTCGACCTGCTCGGCGGTAGCAACCGCGAGCTGTCACGACGCTCGCAGGGCCGCGACGACTACAACCGGCCGCTCTGCCAGAACTGCCATCAGCACCAGAAGGGCTACCTGCGGGCGATGCATCGCGGTGTCTCGGGGCCGCCCGGACCGCGGCCGCCGTTCGATTGGGACTACGTGAAGCGCCTGCGCGATCACACCCAGATGAAGGTGGTGCTGAAGGGCATCGTCACCCGCGAGGACGCGGAACTGGCGGTGCAGCACGGCGCCGATGCCGTCTTCGTCTCCAACCACGGCGGCCGCGCTGAAAACAGCCTGCGCGGCACCATCGACTCGTTGCCCGAGGTCGTCGCCGGCGTGAAGGGCCGCGTGCCGGTGATGATCGACAGCGGTGTCCGCCGCGGCGCCGACATCTTCAAGGCCCTGGCGCTGGGCGCGGATGCCGTCGGCGTCGGCCGCCCCTACGTGTGGGGCCTGGGCGCGTTCGGCCAGGAAGGCGTGGACAAGGTCATCGACCTGCTGCTCGACGAGTTCACGATGGTGATGCGCCAGACGCGCACGTTGACGATCGATCAGATCGACGCGAAGTTCGTCATGCCCGGCCAGACGCCGATCATGATGCGCCACAACACGCAGGGGTTCGGCCTGTGACGGCGCGTCGACTCCTGGTGGCCACTGCGCTGAGCGTGGGGCTGTGCGCACCGGCGGACGCGCAGACCTCGCCCATCGACTTCACGATCTCGGGCTCGTCGACGGTGCGCAACTGGACCTGCTCGGCGCAGGGCACCGTGGCGGTGACACCGGCCACGTCCGGCGCCGCCGTGCCGGGCTTCCCCACCGGCGTGCAGGGCGCGGTCGTGACCGTGCCGTTGAAGGCGTTCCGCTGCCCGAACGACGAGATGACGCAGCACCTCAACGAGGCGATGCAGTCGGACAAGTTCCCCGAGATCGTCTACCGGCTCGAGAAGTACGACCTGGCCGGTGGACAGCCGCAGGCCACCGGCACGATGACGATCACCGGCGTCTCGGCGCCGGTGACGTTCCCGCTGACGCTCACGGCCGCCGGGCCGGGCGTGCAGGTGGAAGGCAACACGCGCGTCGACTTCGCCGCCTTCAAGCTCGAGCCGCCCACCGTGTTCCTGGGCATGCTGAAGGTGGGCCCGCAGGTGCGGATCACGTTCAAGGGTGCGATCGCGCGCTGAGTGCGCGGCGGCGCCCGGTCAGCGCCGGGCCAGTGGATACGGCCACATGATCATGAACGGCTGATTGTCGACGCCCGTCGGCGCAAAGCGCCACTGGCGCGCCGCGGCCACGGCCGCGTCGTCGAGCCCGGGCAGCCCGCGCAGCACCGCGGCGTCCTTGACCAGACCGTCGGCGCCGACGACCACGCGCACACTGACCACCCCGCGCACGCCCGGCAACGTGGCCGGGTCGGGCCATGACGGCGGCACGCGATGCACCGGCTGCGGCATCACCCGCGGAGCCCCCCGCGGCGCGCCCGGCATGGGCAGCGCCGTCCCCGCCGGATCGACGGCCGCGAACGTCCCGCCGGTCACGGTCTCGTTCGCGAAGCCGACGCCGCTGCCACTGCTGCTCCACGAAAACGCACCCGCGGTGCCGCCAATGCGCCCCGCAGCAGCATCACGTTCGGCCTCGTCGAAACTCGCCCCCGTCTGTCCGCTGCCCGACATGCCGCGGTGCTGAATCACGGTGGCGCCATCCGTCGGCGGCGGAAAGAAGGGCATGCCTGTGAACAGCACCCGTCCGGCCGGCGTCTCGAGTATCAAGGTGGGCATCGGTCGAGCGCCGCTCGCGCCGCGCGACACCTCGGGTTCCAGCAGCGTCACCGCGCCCTGCCAGCGTGCCTCGAACGGCCACTGTCCCTCGACGTCGCGGAAGATCCACGTCTGATCGACGACGCCATCCGGCGCGTTCGACAACGGCGTGCCCCAGTCGGCCAGCACGACCACGGTACGCTGGGCGGGCGTGGCGACGACCCGCACGTCCGCCTGGCGGCGGCGAATCACCGTGACGCGGTCGTCGCCGTTGACGATGAGGGTGTCGCCGTCGGCGGCCTCGATCTGCCGGCCGTCCGGCGCGGGCGGGCGGATGTCACGGGGGAGGAACGGTCGAGGCGGCCGGCTCTGGGCCTCGGCGGCAACGGCAATGAGCACGATCGCGACGCCGAAGGGCCACGCATGGTCACGACGCATGAGACGCCTCCCACCTGTGAATCCGGCCTCACAGTATCATCGGGCGGAGTGCCCGCGGCCCCGGCGAGGCGCAGTCTGAAGGAGTTGTCGTGACCTACCGTGCCATCGCCGTGCTCGGACTTACGGGCCTGTTTCTCTCGTCGTCCGCGCTTCAGGGCCGCCAGGCCGCGGCGCCCGGCTGCGACCCCGGCAACGGCGGGCTCACGCTGCCGGCGGGCTTCTGCGCGCAGGTCGTCGCCGACGATCTGGGCGCCGCGCGGAATCTCGCGGTGGCACCCAACGGCGACCTCTACGTGTCGGTGCGCACCGGCGTGCGTGTCCCGGGCCAGCCGATTCCGCCCGGCTACCTCATGGGCCTGCGCGACGCCGACGGCGACGGCAGGTTCGAGGTGAAGGAGAAGTTCGGCACCGTGGGCGCGACCGGCATCGCGTTGCGCAACGGCTATCTCTACTTCGCCACCACGCGATCGCTCGAGCGCTTCAAGCTCACGCCCGGCCAGCTCGCGCCGTCGGGCCCCGCCGAAGTGGTCGTGGGCAACTTCCCCGAGCAGCGCGGCCACCAGGACAAGGACTTCGCGTTCGACGACCAGGGCAACGTGTTCGTCACGGTGGGCCTGCCGTCGAATGCCTGCGCGCAGCCGGATCGCCAGCCAGGCTCGAAGGGCGTGGACCCGTGCCCGCAACTCGAGACGTCGGGCGGCGTGTGGAAGTACAAGGCCGACGTCGCCGGTCAGACGTTCTCGCCCAAGGATCGCTACGCCACCGGCCTGCGCCAGGGTGTGGCCATCGCGTGGCACGCCGGCAAGCTGTATCTCGCGATGAACAGCCGCGACTCGCTCGACACGCTCTACCCCGACCTCTTCACGCCGGAAGAGAACCAGAATCGCCCGCTCGAGCCGCTGCTCGAGATCAAGGAAGGCGCGGTGTTCGGCTGGCCCTACTGCTTCCTCGACGGCAAGACCAACCAGATGATCCTGGCGCCCGAGTACGGCGGCGACGGCAAGGCGGTGGGCCGCTGCGCGCAGTACGAGAAGCCGATTGCCGGATTCCTGGCGCACTCCGCGCCGGTGGACCTGCAGTTCTTCAGCCACCCGGGCCTGCCCGCGCACTACCGCGGCGGCGCCTTCGTGGTGATGCACGGCTCGTGGAATCGCGCGCCGGCGCCGATGCAGGGCTACAACATCGTCTACCAGCCGTTCACGAACGGGAAGCCGAGCGGCAAGTCCGAGGTGTTCGCCGACGGCTTCGCCGGCAAGACGCCGCTGATGGCGCCGAACGACGCCGTGTCGCGCGCCAATGGCATCGCCGTCGGCCCGAAGGGCGAGCTCTACATCACGGAGAGCGTGAAGGGTAAGACCTGGCGCGTGACGTATCGCGGC
>CADEDM010000035.1 GCA_902826065.1 uncultured Acidobacteriota bacterium
CGGCGCCGCCACCGCACGCGAGGGTGAACGACGCGAACAGGACGGCGGCAATGAGTCGATACATGTCGAGCATCTTCCCGCACCCGCTGGCGCGGGTCAACGCAGCGACGGCTGCGCCGTCTCGCGCATCGCGCGACGCATCTCTGCGGCCACCCACCGCGCTTCTTCCGGCGACAGCATTGGCGACGCCGACGCGTTGACCAGGCTGAAGCCCTGGGTGCGGCCCACGTAGACGGTCTCCTTCAGCAGCACGACCTTGCCGTAGAGCGGACGCTCGTAGACGCGCGGCACGGGCCGCAGGCCGCGCCAGATGCGCACGGCGTCGGGGGCGATCTCGACGCGACGCACGCGAATGGCCCACATCAGGAACAGGAACGGCCCCAGCATCATCGAGAAGAACAGGAACGCGATCGGCAGCGTCGCCACCAGCGGCGTGACGAGCGAAATCTGAGGGAGGCTGGCGGCCACGGCGGCCAGGCTCCGGACCGGGATCTCCAGCGCCAGCAGGCGCGCCCCTTCGATCGTGAACGCCACCGACGCCGCCCAGAACACCAGCGAGAACACCCAGCCCAGGCCGAGGCCATAGTGCACCGCGGCGGTGCCGGTCCCGCGCTCGATGCGTATCGACGAGTCGGGCGGGGCGACCGCGTCCGCCTCCGTCGTCGCGTCTCCCTCCAAGGCGGCCTGCGCCGCAACTGCCACCTCCCAGATCTTGTCCGCGGTGAGGTGGCCCCCCTTCGCCAACTCGAGGAGGTCGTCTTTGGGCGCCTCGTCTGGCGCATGCTGCAGCAGGGACGCGTCGACGTCCTTGGTCCAGATGCGGGTGTTGAGATCCAGCTCCTCGACGATGCCCTCGGCGAGCGCGAAGTGCGCGGCCATCTCGTGGATCGCCGCCACCGACGTGCTGTCGCGGATCGCCGGCTCGAAGAGCGCGCGACCGTAGTGCACACCCAGGTAGGCGCGGTGATTGGCGAACGCGACGTGCACGCGCTTCCCGCCCATGGCTGCCACCGCGAGGATGCGCTCCATCATCGCCGGCGTCAGGATGTAGCGGGCCTCCACTTCGTCGGTGGTGTAGACGTCGAACTGCTCCGCAAACGCGGCGTTCTCGAGCGTGACTTCGGTGAGATTCGAGCGATCGCCCGGCGATGCGCCGCCGCTCTTCGGATCGACGAACGTGCGCCCGTTCATGCGCTTGTTGAAATCGAGGTGGAAGAACAGGCCGCGGAACACCACCACGGTGGTGCTGTTCTTGCCGCCAGTGGAATACGACCGGCTGGCATCGGCGGCCTCGAACGGCGTCTGGCCGATGACGCCGCGCACGCGATCGTCCGACGAGAATCCGCCGCGCGCGTTGAAGAGGCCCGGCTCATCGAAGATCTTCTCGCTGATCCCCTCGAGCGGCGCATATTGCGCCGTCGGACAGACGATCTTGAAGACCTCGGCCGCGACCTCGTGCTTGTAGCGCACCCGGTAGTTCGTGTGCGCGGCGGCGCCGGGCATCAGGTACTTCATGCCGGCAATGGTCACGCCGGCCAGCACGCCGAGGATGCCCAGCACCATGGGCAGCCAGCCGAGGCCGTCGGGCAACGCCAGGGCCACGGCGTCGTTGGCCCACAGGAACAGGGCCGGCGGCACGACGAACAGCGCGGCCTTGATGATGTACGTGCGCACCTCGCGGCGCAGGCCTTCGAGCGCCTGCAGCCGCGGCTTCAGCGTGGACTCGTAGAGCGCGTCGATCTCGGCGGCCGGCACCATGGCGCGCTTACCGGATGGCCGGCGCCACGCGCTCGTCGCCGGTGGCCTCGAACAGCCCGCGCCGGGCGAAACCGAAGACGCCCGCGAGCAGGTTGGCGGGGAAGACCTCGATGGCGGTGTTGAAACTGGTGACCGCGGCGTTGTAGGTGCGGCGCGCCGCCGCGATCTGCGCTTCCACCTCGTTGAGCGAGCGCTGCAGCATCGTGACCGTCTCGCTGGCCTTCAGGTCGGGATACGCCTCGGCCCGCACCATCAGACCGCGCATGAGGCCGGACATCTGCTGGTCGATGGCCACGCGCTCGTCCGCGGATGCGCCCGGGGTCGAGGCCCGCTCGCGCAACCGCGTCAGTTCGTCCAGCGTGCCGCGCTCGTGGGTCATGTAGGCGCGCATGCCGTCGACAATCTTGGGAATCAGGTCGCAGCGCTGCTTCAGCTGCACGTCGATGCTCGAAAAGGCGTTCTCGACGCCGTTCCGCAGGCGCACCAGGCGGTTGTAGATGGAGACGACGAACAGCAGCAGCGCGACGGCGATGGCGCCGGCGATCACGGTCGAGGTCATGGACAGCTCCAGGCGGCGGGTGGCGGCACGTCCCGCCGGATCCGCCCGCTACCCCCGACCAGCGTCAAATCGCCGGCCGGCCGATCACGCGGGCGGCGATCACCGCGCCTTGAGCTGGTCGATATACCACGTCACGCGTTCCACGGCATCCCCATGGGGCTCGACCCCCACGACCTCGTAGCGGATGACCCCGGCCGGGTCGACGTACATGGTCGTCGGCGTGTCGTGCACGCCGAAGACGGCCGTCGCCTGCTCGCGCGAATAGCGGGCCACCGGCATGGCGAACTTGCGTTCCTCGACGTAGCGATCGAGGCGCTTCGGGTCGTCGTCGAGACTGATCAGGAAGAAACGCACCTTCGCATCGGTGCGGTACTTCTCGTAGGCCTTCTGGATGAGCGGTAACTCCGCCCGGCAGGCCCCTCACCAGGCAGAGAAGAAGTTCAGGAGCACGACGTTGCCGCGCTCCGCTTCCAGGTCCACCGGATGGCCCTGCAAATCGGTCAGCTTCAGCGCCGGCGCCGCCTTCCCGGCCAGGCTGCCGAGCGACGCCTGCCGCCGCTCGTCGCGCCGGCGATCGAGGGTCTCGGCGAGCCAGCGGTCGAAGGCCTCGGGACGTTCGCCGAGCGCCACCTGCACCTCCGAGAGCTCCGCCTGCGCTCGCTGGCGAACCGGCGGTGGCGCGGCCGCCAGGCCGAGCACGTTCAGATAGTGATCGCGGGCCGTCTCGAGCTGCTTCAGGTCGCGCGAGAGCTGGCCAAGGTGCATCTGGTTGGTCACGTCGACGCCACGCGAGAGGCGCTCGGCCTCGGCCAGACGCCGTTCGGCGAGCGTCGTGTCCTTGCGCAGATACGCCGCCCACCCCGCGAGATCCGCGAATAGCGCGGCGTTGCGGTCCAGCGAGCCCTGCACCTTGCCGTCGAGCTTGTAGCTGCTCTCGTTCTCGCGGATGAACTGCTCGCCGGCGGCGCGGCCGGCGGTGGCGATGGCGTCGACGCGCGCCAGGTCGATCTGTCGCGCGAGCAGCAGGTTCGCGGCGGCGGCGTGCGACATCGGATCGGGCCGCAGCGACAGTCGCGCGTCGATGACGGCCCGCACGCGCGCTGGTGTCGCGGTCGTCGTGGCAGCGGTGGCGGTGAGCGACGCGATCATCGCGTCGTCGACGTCCACGAGCTGGCGGGAGCCGCGGTGCAGGCGCGCGAACGCGTCACCTCGTTCGAGCACGACGACGTGCTGGCCGGCCTTCGCGGCGTCGAGCACGGCTTGCGCGTCACGCGCGTCAGCCGCGGGCGACGCGAGCGATGGGTCGAGCGCCGTGGCCTTCGCCATGAGCGTGGCGGCCTCGGCGTCCCGCCCCTCGGCCTTCGCGATATCAGCCAGGCCCGCGATCGGCAGCGCCCAGTCGGGTCTGGCGTCACGCGCGGCCGTGAACGCGGCGAGCGCCATCGGGCGATACGCGACCTCCTCGTGCCAACCGGGGAAGAAGCCTTCTGCCTGGTAGCCCTTGAAGAAGTAGACACGGCCCAGCCAGTACTGCGCCTCGGCCGCGAACGCTGGCGCCGCCGCCGCGGCCTTCAGTGCGCGTTCCGCGGAGGCCGTGCGCCACAGGCGCCAGTCGACCCGGCCCTGCGCCGCGAGCAGGCCGGCGTCGTTCGGCCAGCGCTTGAGGCCCTCCGCGAGCGTGGCGAGCGCGCGGGGCGTGTCGTTCGAGGCGTCGTAGGCGAGCGCGAGTGTGCGTGCGGTGGCGGCCGAGGGCGCGCGGCGATGCGCCTGTTGCGCGACGGCCACGGGATCGCGCCCAGGCGGCGCCTGCGCGCCAACGAGACAGGTGGCGGCCACGAGTCCCGCGGCGAGCCAGAGAGCGGTGCGGGGCATACGCGGCGATTATCCACCCTTCGCACGCCTTGACAACACGACGGCGGCCTTCCAGCATGCGCGGGATGCGATCGACATGGCCGTGGACCGGGATTCTTACAGCGCTGACAGCCGCGGTCGCCCTGGCACAACAGGCGGCCCCGTCTGCGCCGGACCTCGTGCTCGTGAACGGGCACGTGCTGACGGTCGATCGGGCGTTCAGCGTCGCGGAAGCCGTGGCGGTGACGGGCGAGCGGGTCACCGTCGTCGGCTCGTCAGCGGCGGTGCGCGCGCTGGCGGGCCCGAAGACCCGCGTCGTCGACCTGCGCGGCCGGACGCTGATTCCCGGCCTGATGGACAACCACCTGCACGGCGCCGGTGGCGGCCCTGGTGTCGATCTGTCGCGGGCGCGGTCGCTGGCCGACGTCGAGACGGCCCTGGCCGCTCGCGTGCGAGCCACGCCGGACGGCGGCCTCGTCGTCTCGAACAGCGACTGGCACGAGGCGCAACTGCGCGAACAGCGCCTGCCATTGCGTGACGACCTCGACCGCGTCGCGCCGCGACATCCGGTGGTGCTCGTGCGCGGCGGCCACGAGTACATCCTCAACTCGGCGGCGCTGACGCGCTGGAAGATCGACGCGTCCACGCCCGAGCCCGCCGGTGGGCGTATCACCCGCTACGACGACGGCCGGCTGAACGGCGAGCTCGTCGACACCGCCAAGGCAATGGTCACGTTGCCCCCGCCGCCAGCGCAGTCACGCGAGGCGCGCCTGAAGGCGAAGGCCGCGGAGTTCGCCCGCCTGCACGCCGTCGGGCTGACGTCGGTGCGGCTGCCCGGCATCTCGATCGACGACTTCCGGCTGCTGCAGGAGATGCGCCAGGCCGGCACGCTCACGATGCACGTGAACGCGCTGCTACGACCCGGCGGCAACGCGCAGGCCGTGGCCGCGGCGCTCGACGGGTCGGGCCTGAAACAGGACGACGGCGACCACTGGCTGCGGGTGGGCGGCGTGAAGCTGGCTGTCGACGGCGGATTCGAAGGCGGCCTGATGCGCGAGCCCTACGAAAAGCCGTGGGACGAGGGCGGCGCCTTCAAAGGGCTGCAGACGCAGTCGCGGGAGTCGTTCGACGCCACCGTGACGGCGCTCAACGCGCGTGGCTGGCGCGTCGCGACGCACGCGGTCGGCGATGCCGCGATCGACCTGGTGCTCGACGTCTACGAACGGGCCAACGCCCAGCGGTCGATCGTGGAGCGGCGATGGTCGATCGAGCATGCCTTCATCGGCCGGCCCGATCATCTCCCGCGCATGAGGGCGCTGGGCCTGGCCCTGTCGGTGCAGAGCCACCTGTATCTCGCGGGCCCGAGCCTGGTGCGCTACTGGGGCCCGGCGCGGGCGGCTCTCACGACGCCAGTGAAGACGTATCTCGACGCGGGACTGCCGGTGTCGTCGGGCACGGACGCACCGGTCGTGCCGTATCCGCCGCTGTGGACGCTGTACCACTTCGTCACCCGCGACACGATCACCGGTGGGGTGCTGGGCGCCGACCAGCGGATCTCGCGCGAACAGGCGCTGCGGATCGCGACCAACGGCAACGCGTGGCTCACGTTCGAGGAGCGCGAGAAGGGCGCGATCGAGGTCGGACGGCTCGCCGACCTGGTTGTGTTGTCCGACGACCCGATGACCTGCCCCGAGCCTCGGCTGCGCGACATGGCGGTGCTGATGACGGTCGCCGGCGGACGAGTGGTGCACGACGCGCTGCGGTAGCGAGCGGCGAGCGGTGCGTGGGCCCATAGGCGTCGCGTGCGAGTAGGATCGACGCTGAAGAGGCACATGGCCCAGCTGCAGATCACCGACAGGCTCGCGATCGACGAGCGCGAGATCGATGAACAGTTCGTGCGCGCGTCGGGCCCGGGCGGACAGAACGTCAACAAGGTGTCGACCGCGGTGCAGCTGCGCTTTGACATCGCGTCGTCGTCGTTGCCGGACGACGTCAAGGCGCGCCTTCGGGCGCTCGCCGGCAAGCGGCTCACGAGCGACGGCGTGCTGGTGATCGTCAGCCGCGAGCATCGCACCCAGGCGATGAACCGCGAGGCCGCGCGCGCCCGGCTGGTGGCGCTGTTGCAGCAGGCGGCCATCCGCCCGCGCACCCGTCGGGCGACCAAGCCAGGCAAGGCCGCGAAGGAGCGGCGGCTGGGCGAGAAGAAGCAGCGAGCGGGCGTGAAGTCCGGCCGACGGCAGTCGGCGCGCAACGACGAGTGAGCTGGGCCAGCCAGCGATCCGGAGGCGACCGATGAGCACGGCACGGCCCGAACCCTGGCTGCGTGGGCCCGTTCCGGGCATCCACGCATTGCTGCAGCCTGCGGCGCACGCGTTTCAGATGTCTCGGGAAGACGTGGCCGCCGCCGTCGCCGGCCTCTCACTCGAGCAGGTATGGACCGGGCTCGAAGGCGCGACGCCGATCGGATTCCACGTCGCGCACCTCAGTGGCAGCACCGACCGGCTGCTGACCTACGCGCGCGGAGCAGCGCTTGACGAGGCGCAGAAAGCCACGCTGACTCGGGAGCGGACGCTCGACGAGGAGCGGCCACCAGTCGAGGCGCTGCTGGCCCGGTGGCACGCCACCGTGGACCGCGCGCTGGCGCAGTTGGCCGACACCGACGCCGCAACTCTCCTGGACGCCCGCGCCGTCGGCCGCGACAAGCTGCCCTCGACCGTCATCGGCCTGCTGTTCCACGCGGCCGAGCACGCCGCGCGGCACACGGGGCAGATCGTCACCACCGCGAAGATGGTCCGCGCCGCCGCCCGCTGATTGGGGTTGGCGGAGGGAGAGGGATTCGAACCCCCGATACCCTTTCGGGTACAGCGGTTTTCAAGACCGCCGCCATCAACCACTCGGCCATCCCTCCGCGCGGTGCTGACTATTGTGCCCCAGGGACGTTGCCGATTCGCGCTTCAGTCCAGGGGCATGACCCGTTCTCCGGACCGGTTACGCCTTGTAGGATGAGGGCACCGACCCGCTCGCCGCGGGCTCCCCGACAATCTTTCGTGACTCCCCCCGCTCGTCTCGTCCTCCTGCTGCTGCTCGTGTTCGCGCTGCCGTCGCCGGGCGAGGCGCACGGCGTGCTCCGGGGCTTCGTCGACGAGCGTGTCGTGGGCGGGTTCACCCTGCCCGTCACATTCGTGCGTCTCCCCGACGGACGCCTGCTCGTCGCGGAGAAGGCCGGTGTGGTGCGCGTGGTGAAGAACGGCGCGATGTTGCCCGACGCGTTCCTCGACATCCGCACGCGCGTGAACGACTACTGGGATCGCGGCCTGCTCGGCCTGGCCGCGGATCCGGACTTCGCGGTCAACGGCTTCGTCTACCTCTTCTACGTTCACGAGGACGACCCCCTCACCTTCTCGGGGCCCAAGACCTCGCGCGTCATTCGCGTCACGGCCAGCGGCGACACCGCCGACCTCTCGACCGAGTTCGTGCTGCTGACCGGACTGCCGGCCGACTCGCCGTCGCACGACGGCGGCGCGCTGCGCTTCGGACCCGACGGCATGCTGTGGATCACGACCGGCGACGCGGCGTCGTTCAACGCCGTCGATCCGCTGGCGCTGCGCACGCAGCAGCTCGACTCCCATGCCGGCAAGCTGCTGCGCGTCGATCGCCTTGGCCGCGGGCTCGCCGACAACCCGTTCTGGACCGGCGACGCTCACGCCGTGCGGTCGAAGGTGTGGGCCTACGGCTTCCGCAATCCGTTCCGGCTCACGTTCCGTCCGGGTTCGGGCCGGCCGTACATCGCCGACGTGGGCGCCAACGACTGGGAAGAGGTGAACGCCGTCGTGCGCGGCGGCAACCATGGCTGGCCGTGTATCGAAGGACCGGCGCCGCAGGCCGGCTACCAGGCTTTGGCGGAATGTCAGGCCCTCTACGCCGGAGGGCCCGCCGGCGTAGTGATGCCGATCGTCAGCTATCCGCACGTCACGGGCACGGCGTCGATCACCGGCGGCGCGTTCTACACCGGCACGGCCTTCCCGCCGATGTATCGCGGCGCCTATCTGTTCGGCGACTTCTCGCGCGGCGCGCTGCACGCGGTCGCGATCGACGCCGCAGACACGGCGGCCGGCCCGATTCGCGGTTTCGGCACCGGCATCGACGGCGTGGTCGACGTCCAGGCGGATGGCGACGTGCTGCTCTACGTCTCGGTGACGGCGGGCGAGATCCGCCGTATCCGCTACGTGCCCGACACCGGCCCGCGCGTGACGAGAGATCTCAGCGACGCGGTCGAGTTGGTGACGTTCGCGGCCAACGGCGCCGGGCCCATCGAGCTGGATCGCAGTCACGGATCGGTGGGCGCGGGAGATGGCGGGCTCCTCACGCTGGGTGGCGAGACGTTCGCCAAGGGGTTGGGCGTTCACGCGCCGTCCGACCTCCGCTTCGCCCTCAACGGCGCCTGCACGACGTTCAGCACCGCGGCCGGCATCGACGACGAGACCCGCGGCGCCGGCAGCGTGACGTTCGAGATCTGGCTCGACGGCGTACGCGTCGTGGCGTCGGGCGTGGTGCGCGGCGGCAGCGCGCCGCTGTCGGGCACACTCGACATCAGCGGGCGGCAGGAGCTGCGGCTCGTGGTGACCGACGGCGGCGACGGCGGACTTGGCGATCATGCGGACTGGGCCGATGCCCGCGTCGAGTGCGCGCGTCCGGGCGGCGATACCGAGCCTCCAGTCGTCGTGACGACGACGCCCGAAGCTGGCGCCACCACCGTTTCGACCGCGACCACGATCGCCGCCGTCATGTCCGAGGACCTCGCGCCGTCGTCGCTCGGCCCGTCCTCACTCGCCGTGGTTGTCGCCGCGACATCCGCCGGAGTGTCTGGCTCAGTGGCCTACGACGCCGGCGGCCGCCGCGTGGTGTTCGTGCCGTCGGCGCCGCTCGCGAGCGGGGTCGTCTATCGGGCCACCGTCCCGGCGGGCGCCGTTGCCGATCCGGCGGGTCGGGCGCTCGCCGCGCCGGTGAGCTGGACCTTCACGACCGCGGCGCTCGTCACCAACCAGGCGCCCGTGCCCGACATCGTCACGCCGGTCGTCGACACGCGGTTCAGCGTCGGCGAGACCATCGCGTTCTCGGGTACCGCGAGCGATCCGGAGGACGGCACACTCTCGCCCGCGAACCTGCAGTGGACCGTGAGCGTGCGCCACTGCCCGGGGGGCGTGTGCCATACGCATCCATTGACGTCGGTGAGCGGCGCTGGCGGCCACCTCGTCGCACCGGAGCACGGGGCCGACAGCTTCCTCGTCATCACCCTCACGGCGACCGACGGCGGCGGCCGCACGGCCAGCGTCTCGCGCGAGGTCCGTCCACGGCTGGTCACCGTGACCTTGCGCACCGACCCTCCAGGCCTGCCGGTGATTTTCGGCGAGTCGCGACGCCTGTCGCCCGCGACCTTCGCGGCGGTGGTCGGCAGCCACCTCAACGTCGCGACGCTGACGCCGCAGCACTCGCTCGCGTTCACGGGCTGGTCGAGCGGCCGGCCGGCGCAATACGTGCTGGCCGTGGGCGCCGTGGACGTCGAGGACATGGCGACGTTCCGGCCCGCCGCCGGCGTGCACTACGTGAGCGACCTCGCCTGGACCTCGGCCGTCAATGGCGCTGGACCGGTGGAGCGCGATCGCAGTCACGGTGACAGCGGCGCCGGCGATGGGGGCCCGCTGACCCTGCGCGGCGTCACCTATGCGAAGGGGCTCGGCGTGCTCGCGGTGTCGGACGTGCGCATGGCGCTGGGCGGTGCCTGCACGACGTTCGCCTCGGTGCTCGGCATCGACGACGACGTGCAGGGCGGCGGCAGCGTGTTCGCCGGCGTGTTCGTCGACGGACGCCTGGCGTGGGTGAGTCCGCTGCTGACCGGCGTCTCGCCCCCGACGCCGGTGAGCGTCGATCTCGCCGGTGTCTCGGAACTGCGCCTCGTGGTTGTGGATGCCGGCGACGGGCCTGTGAACGACGAAGTCGATTGGGCCGATGCGCGCGTCACTTGCGCCGGGCCCGGATCGGCCCCGCCGCAGGCGCCGGCGGCGATGAGCGCGCTGGCGAACGGGCCGACCGCCGGTCTGTGGTGGACGGCTGTCGCGGGCGCCACCGGCTACCGGCTCGAAGCGGGCTCGGTGCCGGGCGCCTCGGATCTGGCCATCGTCGACCTTCCGGGCAATCAGTTCACGACCCAGGTGCCACCGGGCGTCTTCTGGGTGCGGGTGCGCGCCATGAACGCCTGGGGCATCAGCGCGCGGTCACCAGAAGCGCGGCTCGTCGTCGACGGCACGACCGGCGTGCCCGAATCCCCCGGTCCGCTGTCGGCCGTCGTCACCGGACGCCGCGTGACGCTGACCTGGTCGCCGCCGGCAGCGGGGGTCCTGCCCGCAGACTACATCGTCGACGCCGGCGTCACGGCGGGCGCGATGTTCGCGGTGGCCCGGACGTCCGCCCTCGGCCTCACGGCGACCGACGTCCCACCGGGCACCTACGCCGTTCGCGTCCGCGCCGCCACCGCCTTCGGCACGAGCGGCCCCGGCGCACTCGTCACCGTCGTCGTCGAATAGCGGTAGACGCGAAAGACGGCGGCGGCGCGACCAGTTCGAGTTCACAATGATGCGGTCGCGACCGTGATGCCCCCCCATCGCCTCGGCACCGTGCTGTACGTCTGTGTCGCGGCGCTCTTCGTCGCCTGGTGCGCGCAGCGCGATTTCGCCCGTCAGGGCGACGGCTGGGAGTACCTGATCACGACCGAGGCGCTGGTGCGCCACGGATCCGCCGACATCCGCGACGCCGATATCGCTGCGGTCAGCGGCGCCATCGACGCGTGGGTGCATGCCCGGGGTGGACCTGCCCCGGCCGGCGCCATCCGCGCCGTGATCGACGCCGAACTCGCGCATCGCTTCGTCCTGTCGCCCGATGGACGTCAGTACGCGATGCACTTCTGGCTGTATCCGCTGGCCGCGGTGCCGGCTCGGGTGGCGCTGGCCGCCGCCGGGTGGCCGGTGTTCAACGCGCTTGTCGTCACCAACGCGATGCTCGCGGCGATCGCGATCTGGATGGTGCTGTTCACCGGAGGCAATCGCATGGCGGATCGCGTGGCGTTGGCGGCGACACTCGCCATCACGCCGGTGCTGTGGTACGTCGCGTTCACCGGCGTCGAGGTCTTCTGCTGGGCGTTCGTGCTGTTGTCGCTGATGGCCCTCGACCGCGAGCGCCCTGGACTGGCTGCCGTACTGGCCGGGGTGGCGGCGGCGCAGAACCCGCCGTTGGTGTTCCTGGCGTTCGTGCCGGCGGGCGTGGCGGCGGCGCGACTCGACTGGCGGTCGAGCCGACGCGCCCTGGCCGGGGCCTCGATCGCCCTGCTGCCGATGGCGTTCTACGCCTGGACCGTGGGCACGTTGAGTCCGCTCACGCGCGCACACGTGGATCTCGGTGGTGTCTCCGTGGCCCGCACGGCTGGCTTGCTGCTCGACCTCGATTTCGGGCTGCTGGCGTACGTGCCGGTGCTGGTCCTGCTGTTGCCGATCGCTCTCGTCCGTCTGGCGCGGACACGCGAGCCCCATCGCCTGCTGCTGCTCGGGGCGCTGGTCGCCACGACGCTCGTGGCCGAGACGCAGACGAACTGGAACTCCGCCGGCATGGGCCTCCATCGCTACGCGGTCTGGATGCTGCCGATGCTCACGTGGATCGTGCTCGATGGCTGGTCCGCGCGCGGCCGCGTGCTGGTGGCGAGTGCGGTCGTCGCCACCTCGGGCGCCGTGCTGCTGGTCGACGCTCCCGACGAGACCAACTGGCTTGCGCATCGTCACGCGGCCGCATGGGCGATGCGCGCGGCACCCACGTGGTATCACCCCGAGTTCGAGGTGTTCGCCGAGCGGTCAGCGCACGCCGAAGCGCCGCCCGGCTGGATGATCGAGGGGCGCCGTGACGGCTGGACCGAACTGCTGCCGGTCGCGCACGGCCATCCGTCGGGCGAGGTGACGACGCTGCTCGTGCATGCGGCGAGTGCGCCGCGGCTGCAGGAGCGATTCCGCGTCGACGGCTCCTACTGGCCGATGCTCGAGGCGCTCGCGACGGCGGCGACGTCACCGGTCTACGTCCATCCTCCCGCCGGCGCCGTGTGGTCGCGGGAGGACCTGATCGACGGCACCTACCAGTTCGGCGCCGTCGCGGCGGCACGGGTACGGGTTCAGGCGCCGTAGTGACTCACGCCAGGTGGCTGTGGCGGCGTCCGTAGCCGAAGTAAATCACCACACCGAGCGCCATCCACACCAGCAGCCGCTCCCACGTCGCCCACGGCAGGCCCGCCATGAGCCCCAACGAGGCCAACGCCGACAGCGCCGGCACGAACGGCGACCCCGGGGCCCGGAACGGACGGGGCAGGTCGGGTCGCGTCCGCCGCAGCACGATCACGCCAATCGACACGACGACGAAGGCGAAGAGCGTGCCGATGCTCACCAGCTCGCCGAGCACGCCAATCGACGTGAACCCCGACGCTAGCGCCACGATCGTGCCCGTGATGATGGTGGTGACGTGCGGCGTGCGGAACCGCGGATGCACCGTGGACGCCCACTTCGGCAGCAGCCCGTCTTCGCCCATCGACATGAAGATCCGCGGCTGCGCCATCATCTGCACGATCACCGTGGACGACAGGCCCGCGATCGCGCCCAGCTTCACGATCAGCGGCATCAGGCCCATGAGCCCGGCCCACGACGTGCCCACCGCACGTTCGCGCGCGGCGTCCATGGCCACGGCCATCGGCGCGGCGACGCCCAACTGCTGATAGGGCACCAGCGCCACCATCACCCCGGAGACCAGGATGTAGAGCACCGTGCAGACGAGCAGCGAGCCGATGATGCCGATGGGCATGTCACGCTGCGGATGCTTGGCTTCCTGCGCGGCCGTCGATACCGCGTCGAAGCCGATGTAGGCGAAGAAGATCACGCCCGCGCCGCGCACGATGCCGCTCCACCCGAACTCGCCGAACGTGCCGGTGTTGGGCGGGATGAACGGCGTCCACAGGTCGGGCACGAGATAGCGCGAGCCGGCGCCGATGATGAGCAGCACCACGCCCACCTTGATGCCGACGATCACGGCGTTCACGCGGGCCGACTCGCGGATGCCGATGACGAGAATCGCGGTGGCGGCGATCGAGACGAGGATCGCTGGAAGGTTGACCAGGGCTGTCACCACCGTGCCGTCCGGCGTCGTCACCTGGGTGCCGGGCGCGGCGCTGATGACCGCGGGGAGGTGGATGCCGACGTCGGCCAGGAACGAGACCACGTAGGCCGACCAGCCGACGGCCACCGTCGCGGCGCCGAGTGCGTATTCGAGCACCAGATCCCAGCCGATGATCCACGCCACCAGCTCGCCCAGCGTGGCGTAGCCGTAGGTGTAGGCCGACCCCGAGACCGGCACGGCTGCCGCGAGCTCGGCGTAGCAGAGAGCCGCCAATCCGCTCACCAGACCGGCGACGACCATCGAGAGCACGATGGCCGGCCCGGCATGAGCGGCGGCCGCCTGGCCGGTGAGCACGAAGATGCCGGTGCCGATGATGGCGCCCACGCCGAGCAGAGTCAGGTCGACCGGGCCGAGGACGCGGGGCAGGTGGCCGTCGCGGGGCGGCTGCACCGCCTTCGTGCGGAAGAGGGACATGGCCGGTAGAATGGCGGCCAGCCCGCCACGGAGTCCTGAAGATGCGCGGAAGAAACGCTGAAATCGTGCGATTCGGGCCGTTCGAGTATCGGGGCGGCAACGGACTCTGGCGCGGGACGGCCGAGGTGACGCTGCCTCCGCGGGCGCTCGCGGTGCTCGGCGCTCTGGTGGCGCGGCCTGGCGAGGTGGTGTCGAAGTCCGAGCTGCTCGACGCCGGGTGGAAGGACGCGTTCGTCACCGACGCATCGCTGACCGAGGCCGTGCGGGTCCTGCGCGTGGCGCTCGGTGACACCAGCCGCGAGTCGGTCTACGTGCGGACCGTGCATCGGCGCGGCTACCGGTTCGTCGCGGCCGTGTCGGTGGTCGACGCGGAGCGTCCGTCATCCACGCGTGAGGTCGCGGACGGCGAGAGCCCGGGCCCAATCGCGATGACTGGGGAATGGCGGCCCATCGGTGACGACGCGGAGAGCGACGGGCCCTGGCGGCCGTTCGTCCGCGCCGGCATCGCCGCAGTGGCCTTCACGGTGGCGTCGGCGATCGGCGCGGTCATCACCGCTGCGCCCCTTGCGCCGTCGACCGCCAGGCTCTCGATCGCGCTCCCCGACGACGTCCGTGTCGACGCGCTTCACGGCGGCGTGGCGGTGGCGCCGGATGGATCGCGCATCGCGTTCGTCGCCGACGCCCACGGCGGGCCGCACCTCTTCGTGCGCGAGGTGCGTGAGTTCGAGGCGCGCGAGGTGCGCGGCAGCGCCGGTGCGCGCGACCCGTTCTTCTCGCCCGACGGCCGGCGTGTGGGCTTTTTCGCTGGCGGACGGTTGTCGACCGTCGGCGTCGACGGCGACGACTTGCGGGTCGTGGCGCCGGTCGCCGCCGGCGCGGGTGCGACGTGGCTGCGCGACGACACGATCGTCTTCGGCGGCGCCCATGGCGGAGGGCTCGCCCGCGTGTCGGCGCGAGGCGGTGCCGCGTCGTCGATCGTCGCTCCCGCCGCGGGATCGGCCGACGTGCGTTTCGGCTGGCCCGAGCGGCTGCCGGCCGGCGACGGTCTGCTGTTCACCGTGGTCACGCCGGCGGGCGCCGATCTGGCCGTGACCGACGCCTCGCCGGCGGCCTATCACGTGGTCGCGCGCGACGCGCAGTTCGGGCGCTTCGCGGCGCCGGGCGTATTGGTCACCGAGCGTGACGGCCGGCTCCTCGCCGGACGTGTCACCCACGATGGCCGCGCGCTCACGAGCCCGCTCGCACCGGCCGTGGGAGACGTCGCGACGTCCGGGGTGCTTGGCGGACCCCGCTTCGCGGTGTCGGCGTCCGGCGCACTCGTCTACGTGCCGGGGGCCGCAAGCGGACCACAGGGTCTACGCTGGCTTCGCAATCCAGTCGGGACCTCGCCAGAGGCGTTGGCCGACGCGCTCGTCCTCGATCGCGACGGCGGCAACGACGCGCGCCTGACGTCGATCGGCGACGGCCAGGACGGCCGCGCCATCGCGGTGCCTGCCGCGTGGCGGCCCGATGGCCTCGAAGTGGCGTTCGCGCTCAACAAGTCGGGACCGTTCAATCTGTTCGTGCAGCCAAGTCTTGGCGGCACGGCGACGCCGCTGGGCGAAAGCCCGTGGAACCAGGCGCCGACGTCGTGGTCGCCCGACGGCCACACGCTCGTCTTCACCGAGTACCACCCGCAGACCGGAGCCGACGTGTGGACGCTCGACCTCGCGACGCGGCAGCGACGGCCGCTCGTCCGCACGTCCGCCGACGAGACCGGGGCGCGCTTCTCGCCCGATGGCCGCTGGATCGCCTACCTGTCGAACGGCCGCGGCCCGTGGGAGGTGGTGGTGCAGTCGACCAGCGGCGGCGCACCCGGCGCGCGTCTCTCTGCCGCAGGGCTCGTGCCGGCTCGACTCGGCCCGGCGTGGCAGGGGCGCGAACTCCGCGTCGTGCTGGCCTGGGGCCGCGAGCTCCAGCGCACTGGTGGGCGGACGCTGCCCCGGACCTAGCGCGTGATCCGCTCGCGCCCGCCCATGAACGGGCGCAACGCGGTGGGGATGACGACCGATCCGTCCTTCTGCTGATAGTTCTCGAGGATCGCGATCAGCGTGCGGCCGACGGCCAGCCCGGAGCCGTTCAGCGTATGGACGTGCTCCGCCTTGCCGGTCCCGTTCGGGCGGAACTTGATATTCGCCCGCCGCGCCTGGAACGCCTCGCAGTTCGAGCAGCTCGAGATCTCGCGGTAGGTCTTCTGGCTGGGCAGCCAGACCTCGATGTCGTAGGTCTTCGCCGACGAGAAGCCCATGTCGCCGGTGCACAGCACCACGGTGCGATAGGGCAGCTCCAGGCGCTTCAGGACCTCTTCGGCATTGGCGGTGAGCATCTCGAGTTCGTCGTACGACTGCTCCGGCGTCGTGAACTTCACCAGTTCCACCTTGTCGAACTGGTGCTGCCGGATGAGGCCGCGCACGTCGGCGCCGTACGAGCCTGCTTCGCTGCGGAAGCACGGCGTATAGGACGTAAAACGAATCGGCAGCTCGCGGCCGTCGAGAATCTCACCGCGATACAGGTTGGTGACGGGCACTTCCGCGGTCGGGATCAGGTACAGGTCCCAGTCGCCGCCGATCTTGAAGACGTCCTGCTCGAACTTCGGCAGCTGGCCGGTGCCGAACAGGCTGGCGCCATTGACCAGGAACGGCGGTTCGATCTCCGTGTAGCCGTGCTCGCCGGAATGGAGCGACAGCATGAAGTTGATGAGCGCGCGTTCGAGCTGCGCGCCGGCGCCCACGAGCACGGCGAAGCGCGCCCGCGCGATCTTGGTGGCGCGCTCGAAGTCGATGATGCCCAGTGCCGGGCCCAGATCCCAGTGCGCCAGCGGCTCGAAGTCGAACGTCCGCGGCTCGCCCCAGGTGCGCACGACGACGTTGTCGGCCGCGCTCTTGCCCACCGGCACCGAGGCGTGCGGCAGGTTGGGCAGCGTCGTGACCAGTTTCGTGCGCTGCGCCTCGATGCCATCGAGCTCGATCTCGAGCTGCTTGATCTTCTGGCCGCGGGCTTTGTTCGCCTCGAAGATGTGCGAGACGTCGAGCTTCTGACGCTTGGCTTGCGCCACCTGGTCGGAGGCGGTGTTCTGCTCGCGCTTCAGGCCCTCGAGTTGCGGGATGAGACGGCGGCGATGCGCTTCGAACCCGGCGAGTTGCTCGAGCTCCGTCGACGCGTCGAGGCCGCGGTTGGCATAGCCTGCACGCACTGTCTCAAGATTGTCGCGGACGAAGGCGGGATCCAGCATGACGTCGCTCTGCTGTGTATCCTATTACGAATGTCCGCGCTCATCCGTAAGGCTGTCTTTCCCGCCGCGGGCCTCGGCACGCGTTTCCTGCCGGCCACGAAATCGCAGCCGAAGGAGATGCTGACGCTCGTCGACAAGCCGATCATCCAGTACGGCGTCGAGGAGGCGGTGGCGTCGGGACTCACCGACGTGATCATCGTCACCAGTCGCGGCAAGTCCGTCATCGAGGATCACTTCGACATCTCGGCGGACCTCGAGGCGCACCTCGCGGCCAAGGGCAAGCACGCGCTGCTCGAGGAAGTGAAGAAGGTGTCGAGCCTGATCACCGTGTCGTCGGTGCGCCAGGGCGAGCCGCTCGGGCTCGGCCACGCCGTGCTGATGGCGAGAGGTCTGGTGGGCGACGAGCCGTTCGCGGTGGTACTGGGCGACGACATCTTCGACGCCAAGCCGCCGGCGCTGAAGCAGATGGTGGACGTCTTCGAGAAGGTGCAGAGCCCGGTGATCGCGGTGGAGCGCGTGCCGCAGAACGACGTCTCGAGCTACGGCATCCTCGCTGTCGAGCCCGCGCCCGAAGTGGGTCCGGGCGTACACCGCATCCTCGACATGGTCGAGAAGCCGCCGCGCGACCAGGCGCCGTCGAATCTCGCCATCATCGGCCGCTACCTGCTCACGCCCGACATCTTCCCGGCGCTCGAGGCCACCAAGTCAGACAAGAGCGGCGAGATTCAGCTGACGAACGGGATGAAGCGCCTGCTGCAGGATCGGCCGTTCTACGCGCTGGAAGTCGACGGCGTCCGTCACGACGCCGGCAACAAGGTCGGCTTTCTGAAGGCGACCGCCTACTTCGCGTTGAAGCGGCCGGACGTGTCCGAGGCGTTCACCGAGTACCTGAAGTCGCTGGGGTTCTCTCGCTCGCTGTAACCCGGACGGCACCGGGCCGGCGTCACAGCGCGTCGGCGAGCGCGGGGTCGCGTTGGATCGTGGTTCGGGCGTAGCCGCAGATCGGCACGACGCGCCATTGCTGCGCCTTGGCGTACGCCACCGCCGTTTCGACGAGCTGCCGGCCGTGGCCGCCGCCACGCAAATCGGGATCGACCTCGACGTACTCGATGCGCATCACGCCGTCCGTCGTGGTGTAACTCAGGTGGCCGCGGCGCCGTCCCTCGAGCTGCAGCACGAACTCGGACTCGCCGGAGCGGGCGTCGTGTGCAATCGGCATGTCGTGCCGCTACGACGGCTTGGAGTCCGAGGCCGGCTTCGACGTCGCGGCGCTGTCGCTCTTCCCGCTGCTCGACTTGGCGCCGTCGGCCTTGGCGCCGTCCGTCTTGGCGCCGTCGCTCTTGGCGGTGTCGCTCTTCGCGCCTTCGCTCGTCCCGGTGCCGCCGCCCTCGGCTTTGTTCGCCTTCGGCGACCCGCCGTCAGCCTTCGTGCCGGTGCCGCGGCCGTAGTCGGTCAGATAGAAGCCGCTGCCCTTGAACTGGATTGCCGGCGACGACAACAGCTTTTGCACCGGGCCGCCGCACTCGGGGCACACGGCGATCGGCGGGTCCGAGAACTTCTGGATCTTCTCGAAGCGGTGTCCGCACGCGTCGCACTGGTACTCGTAGAGCGGCATGTCTACTCCAGGACGTCGTCGGCGTGCCCGCCCAGCATCAGCGCGCGCAGGGCCCAGAACGGCGCCGCGCCCTGGCTGAGGAACGCGTCGTGGAACGCGCGCAACGACGGCTTGCCGCCCTGTTTGTCCTGCCAGTCCTGCCGCAGCTTCAAGAGCATCAGCTTGCCGGCAGCGTAGACGACGTAGCCCGGATCGAACGTGCCGCGTTCGGCTTCGCGCCGGGCATGCGATTCCTCGAGGTACGCCTCGTTCTGGAAGAACCGGACACCCTGTTCCACCGACCAGTCGTCGGCGTGCAGCTTGATGCCGACCACCAGGCGGGCGAGGCGGACCAGCGACTCCGCGAGTTGGCCGAGCTGCACCGCGACGTCGCCCTTGCCGAAGCCGGCCTCGACCATCATCTGCTCGGCGTAGTGCGCCCAGCCTTCGACGTAGGACGTCGGCGCCAGCATCGTCGTGCGCCGCACCTTCGACTCCACGGTGCGCAGGTGCTGGAAGTGCAGGAAGTGTCCAGGGAACACCTCGTGCATCGAGATGCTCCACAGCGTCGGCAGGTTCAGGTCGCGCAGGTGCTCGGCCTGGCGTTCTGGCGGCCACGAGCGCAGCACGTCCGTCAGGTAGTAGGTCGACTTCGTCTGCCGTGACTCGAACGGGCCCGGCATCCAGATGCTTGCCGTCGACCAGCGGAGGAACTCCGGCGACGCCGCCACGTGCACGTCGTCGCCGTTGGGTACGGCCACGACACCGCTGCGCTCGAGGAACACGCGCAGCGCCTGCACCTGCTCGCGCACGGTGGTGATCAGTGTGCCGGGCGCCGGATGCGAGTGCTTGGCCTTCTGCCACTCCTCGAGGGGATCGCCCTTGCCGAGTTTCGCGGCGACGGTGCGGAACTGTTCCTGCACACGGCCCAGCTCACGCTCGGCGATCTCGAGCAGGCGTTCCGAGGAATACGGCAGGCCCTCGTCGAGTTCGAGCTTCTTCTCGAAACGCTCGCGTCCCAGGCGGAACGACGCCTTCGCCTTGGGCCGCACGTCGTTCTCGAGGTATTGCGCGTAGGCCTGCAGCGCCGTGGTGGCCTCGGACGAGGCGTCGGCGAGGTCGGCCAGCAGGTGCATGTCGTCGAGGCCGGCGAACGCCCGCGGCAGGTCGCTGTCGATGAACGTGACGACGCCGCGCACGGTGTCGATGCCGGTCTTCACGAAGATGGCCGGCGGATCCTTGATGTTGTCGCGGGCGGCCTGCACCAGCCGCGGTACCTGGCGCAGCTTCGAGAGCAGGCGGCGGGCACGGTCGGTCTCGGGCGCAAACGTGAAGATGGCCTGCGACGCCAGGCTGGCCGCGAGCATCGTGCCGTAGTAGTGCGGGTCGCGTTCCCACGTGCGGATGCGGTCCGTGTCGAACTGGCGCGACTCGATGTTCGCCTTGACGATCTTGTGCTCAACCTGCTCGGACGGGCCGAGGGGGGCAGCGGGAATGGCAGCGAGACGGCGCGCGAAACCGGCGAGGGCGCCGGAATGGCTGTCGAGTGCCGTCCGGCTCAGGTCGTCGAGCAGGTCGTCATGGACGTGATTCCCGTCGAGCGTGGCACTTGTAGGGTGCGCTTCGTACAGGTACGCCAGGTAGTCGTCGACGAAATGCTGGAAGGGCTCTGCCACGGCCGTGAGTCAGTCCGCACGCGTGGGGAGCGAACATCTCTCAATGGTACAATAAAAAGCCGCCGTGGACGCTGGGACGCTTTACGTGGTCGCAACGCCAATCGGCAACCTGGAAGACATCACGTTCCGGGCGGTCCGGGTGCTGCGGGAGGTGGCCGTGGTCGCGGCGGAGGATACACGCCGCAGCGGACAACTCCTGCGCCACTTCGGCATTCCCACCCCCGTCATCAGCTTGCACGCCCACAACGAGGGGCGAAAGACCGAAAGCTTGCTCGACCGTCTGCGGCGCGGAGAGTCGGTCGCCTTGGTGTCGGACGCCGGCACGCCGGCGGTGTCGGATCCAGGCGCATTTCTCGTCGGCGCGGCCCGCGCGGCCGGGCTTCGAGTCGAGCCGATTCCGGGTCCAAGCGCGGTAATGGCGGCGATCTCCGCCGCCGGGCTCGACGAGGGCCGGTTCGTGTTCCTGGGATTCCCGCCAGTTAAGTCAAAAGACCGAAAAATATGGTTCGAGGGACTGATGGATGCCACTGAGCGCGCAGCGGCGGTGTTCTTCGAGGCGCCCCATCGTGTGGTCGAGACTCTGAAAAAACTTTCTGCTCTGTCGATTGACCGAATTTTGGTGTTTCGAGAGCTCACCAAGCTGCATGAGAGCAGCTACGAGGGCACACCTGACACGGTCATCTCCCGATTGGATCCGGTCGCTGGCGAGTTCACCATCGTGGTTCCTGTTCGACGGTCGGCTGGAGCCGCGCTCGAGCGCCCTACGGATGCGGAGGTCGTCGAGATGTTGGGGCAAATAACAGACAAACGCGGACGAGACGCGGCCCGCGAGGTGGCGGCCCGTACCGGTCTGTCGGCCAACGAGGTTTATGACATCGGCCGTCGCCTCAGGCCCTGACGACAGCTCTTCCACCGACCGAGATTCTCCACAGATGTCCCTCCCTCAGCCCGCATCCCCCTCGTCCCAGGCGCTGCACGTCGTGGTGCTCGCCGCCGGCAAGGGCACGCGGATGAAGTCGGCCCACCCCAAGGTCCTGCATCGCGCCGCCGGTCGGCCGCTGCTCGAATGGGTGTTGGCGCTGGCGCGATCGCTCGACCCGGCGTCGATCACGGTCGTCACCGGTCATGGCGCCCGGGCGGTCGAGGTCGCGGTCGCCGCACCCGGCGTGCGGTTCGCGTTGCAGGAACCGCAGTTGGGCACGGGGCACGCACTGCTGCAGGTTCAGACGCTGCTCGACGGCGCCAGCGGCAGGGTGCTGTTGTTGTCGGGCGATGTGCCGCTGCTCACCGAGTCCAGCGTCAGACGACTCCTGGACGCACAGGCCGCCGCCGGCTCGGCGTTGACGGTCGCTACCGCGTTCGTCCCGGACCCCACTGGGTACGGCCGCATTCTGCGCGACGACGCGGGCGCGCTGCTCCGCATCGTCGAGCACCGCGACGCCACCGACGACGAACGGGCGGTTGCCGAGATCAACAGCGGCGTCTATGTCTTCGATCTCGCGCCGTTGTTCCCGGCGCTTTCGCGCCTGGGCTCGGCGAACGCGCAGGGTGAGTACTACCTGCCCGATCTGGTCGCGATTCATCGGGCCGACGGACGGCGGGTGGACGCGGTCGCGCTCGACGACGCGGACGAGATCCGCGGCATCAATACGCGGGCCGAGCTGGCCGAGGTCGGCCGGGTGCTGCAGTCTCGCATCAACGCCGGCCACATGGCGGCTGGGGTCACGCTGGTGGATCCGGGCACGGCTTACATCGGTCCCGACGTCGCGATTGGCCCGGACACGGTGCTTCACCCGTTCGTGATCCTCGACGGCCAAACGCGCATAGGCGCCAACTGCGAGCTCCACGCTGGGACGCGTGTGATCGACGCGGTCATCGAGGACGGCGTGACGGTCTTCAACCATTGCGTGGTTCAGTCGTCGAGAATCGCGAGCGGCGCGCTTATTGGGCCATTCGCCAGAATTCGTCCGGACTCCGACGTAGGCGAGCAGGTCCACGTTGGCAACTTTGTCGAGGTCAAGAAGTCACGCCTCGGCAAGGGCACCAAAATTGGTCATCTGGCCTACATTGGCGATGCTCAGGTCGGGTCCGGCGTGAACATCGGCGCCGGAACCATCACCTGCAACTACGACGGCCTGCGCAAGCACCCCACGACGATCGGTGACGGCGCATTCGTCGGCAGCGATTCCACGCTGGTGGCGCCGGTCACCATTGGCCAGGGCGCGTATGTCGCCGCCGGCTCGGCGATCACCGACGACGTGCCCGACGGCGCACTTGGCATTGCGCGCGGCCGGCAATCGAACAAAGCTGGGTGGGTAGCGAAGCGGACGGGGAAGCCCCCCGCAGACCGCTAGACGGCAGGGCGGGCGGACATTCTCATGTGCGGAATCATCGGATACATCGGGTCGCGGCCAGTCGTGCCGGTCATCATCGAGGGCCTGCGGAAGCTGGAATACCGTGGCTATGACTCGGCCGGCATCGCCGTCGTCTCCGACGGCAACCTGTCGATTCGTCGCAGTGCCGGCAAGCTGGGCAACCTCGAGACGGTGCTGCAGCGGGATCCGCTGTCAGGCGATTTCGGCCTGGGTCATACCCGATGGGCCACGCACGGCCGGCCAACCGAAGAGAACGCCCATCCCCATCGCGATTGCACCGGCCGCATCGTGGTGGTGCACAACGGCATCATCGAGAACTACCTCGAGCTGAAGCGCGAGCTGCAGTCGCAGGGCCACACCTTCGTGACCGAGACGGACACGGAGGTCGTCGCGCACCTCGTCGAACGCGAATGGCAGGACGACGGCCTCGACGCGGCGGTGCGCCGGGCCATGACCCGGCTGCGCGGGCTGTTCGCGCTGGTACTGCTCTCGGCCGACGACCCCTTCAAGATCGTCGCGGTGCGGAATGGCCCGCCGGTGGTGGTGGGCCTCGGCGAGCAGGAGTTCTTCGTCGCCTCGGATATTCCCGCGATCCTGTCGCACACACGCAACGTCGTCTTCCTGGCCGACCAGGAGATGGCGGTCGTGACGAAGTCGGGCGCCGTGTTCACCGACTTCGAGGGCGTGCCGATCGCGAAGACGCCGACGCGCGTCACGTGGGACCCGATCGCGGCGGAGAAGGCCGGCTACAAGCACTTCATGCTCAAGGAGATCTTCGAGCAGCCAGCGGCCGTGCGCGACACCATCCTGGGCCGCGTCTCGCTCGAAACCGGCACAATTTTCCCCGACGAGACCGGCCTGGCCGACGACGTCCTCGCCGGCGTCGACCGGCTGACGCTCATCGCCTGTGGCACGTCGTGGCATGCCGCGCTCGTAGGCAAGTTCCTCATCGAGGAACTGGCGCGGGTGCCGGTAGAAGTGGACTACGGCTCGGAGTATCGCTACCGGCGGCCCCTGGCCGGCCCCTCGACCCTCGCCGTCGCGATCACGCAGTCGGGCGAGACGGCCGACACGCTGGCCGCGCTGCGCGAGGCTCGTCAACAGGGCGCCCGCAGCCTGGCCATCTGCAACGTGGTCGGCAGCATGGCGACGCGCGAGAGCGACGGCACCATCTACACGCACGCCGGACCCGAGATCGGCGTGGCGTCGACGAAGGCGTTCACGTCGCAGCTGGTCGCGCTGTACCTGCTGGCGCTGCACCTCGGCCAGGCCCGCAAGACCCTGACCGTCGAACAGCGCAAGGCCCATATCGCCGACCTGCTCCAGTTGCCGCAGCAGATCGAGCAGGTGCTGAAGTGCGCGCCGCAGATCGAGGACATCGCCTCGCGCTTCCACAACCGCACCGATTTCCTCTACCTCGGACGCGGCATCAACTACCCGATCGCGCTCGAAGGCGCACTGAAGCTGAAAGAGATTTCGTACATCCACGCCGAGGGCTACCCGGCCGGGGAGATGAAGCACGGCCCCATCGCGCTCATCGACGAGCGGATGCCGGTCGTGGCGATCGCGCCCCACGATCACGTGTTCGAGAAGATGCAGGGCAACATCCAGGAAGCCAAGGCCCGTGGCGGCGCCGTGATCGCCATCACGACCGCCGGCGATGACACGCTGTGGCGCCTGCTCGATCGCACCAGCGACTCGATCGTCGCGGTGCCGGCGATGTCACGCTTCCTGGCCCCGATCGCGATCACGGTGCCGCTGCAGCTGCTCTCGTACCACATCGCCGTGCGCCGAGGCTGCGATGTCGACCAGCCGAGGAACCTCGCGAAGAGCGTCACGGTAGAATAGGCAGGTTCTGGGCTGGTCCCAGCCCCTGTCCATGGACCTACTCTCCTCCCTCAACAGCGAACAGCGCGCCGCGGTCGAGCACGTCGACGGGGCGCTGCTGATTCTCGCCGGCGCGGGATCGGGGAAGACGCGGGTCATCGCGCACCGGGTCGCGCATCTCATCCAGGAACGTCATGCCGGGCTCGAGGACGTGCTCGCCGTCACGTTCACGAACAAGGCCGCCGAGGAGATGCGGACGCGCGTCGAGGCACTGTTGCAGGTCGACTGCCGGCGCATGTGGATCTCGACGTTCCACTCGCTGTGCGCGCGGCTGCTGCGGCGCGAGGCGACACATCTCAACCTGTCGCGCAACTTCACGATCTACGACTCCGGCGATCAGCAGTCGGTCATCAAGCAGCTCGTCAAGGACATGGGCCTCGACGACACGACCTACCAGCCGCGCATGGTGCTGAGCCGCATCAGCCACGCCAAGAACCGGATGGAGGGTCCCGACTCGTTCACGAACGCGTGGAACTTCCGCGACCGCGAGATCGGCAAGCTCTACCAGGGTTATCTGGACGCCCTGCGCGACGCCAGCGCCCTCGACTTCGACGACCTGCTGCTGAAGGTGGTCGAGCTCTTCGACACCGTGCCGGCGGTACGCGAACGCTACGCCCGGCGTTTCCGCTTCGCCATGGTCGACGAGTACCAGGACACGAACCGGCCCCAGTACCTGCTCGTGAAGCAGCTGGTCAGCGTGCACGGCAACCTGTGCGTCGTCGGCGACCCCGACCAGTCGATCTACAAGTGGCGCGGCGCCGACGTGAACAACATCCTCGACTTCGAGCGCGATTTCCCCGACGCGACCACGGTGAAGCTCGAGCGAAACTACCGCTCGACGCAGGTGATCCTCGACGCCGCGTCGGCCGTCGTCAGCCACAACCGCGGCCGCAAGGACAAGGTGTTGTGGACCGACCAGGCCGGCGGCGCCCCGATCGTCACGTATCGCGGCGCCGACGAGCTCGACGAGGCGGATTTCATCGTCCGGATCATCCGCCGCGCCATCCAGAACGACTACGCCAGCCAGTCTGCCGTGCTCTACCGCACCAATGCCCAGTCGCGCGCGGTGGAAGACGGCTTGCGGGCGGCGGCGATTCCCTACGCGGTCCTCGGCGGCACCGGCTTCTACGAGCGCAAGGAGATCAAGGACGCGCTGGCCTACCTCAAGCTCGTGCTCAACCCGCACGACGACGTCGCCTTGCGCCGCGTCATCAACGTGCCGCCGCGCGGCATCGGCAAGGGCGTGATGGACGCGCTCGACAAGGTCGATACGGCATCGCCCGACGACTCGGCGCCGCCACTCCTGGCCGGGCTCGACATGGTCGAGGCGCAGCACTCGCTGTGGGCGAAGGTCGACCACGCCGTGACGCGCGGCTCCCTCACGGGCCGTGGCCTCGGGGCGGTCGCGGCGTTCCGCGACATGCTGCTCGAGGTCACCGCCTCGGCGGCGACGCAGTCGATCTCGACGGTGCTGGGACTGCTGCTCGACCGTTCGGGCTACCTGCGCGACCTGCGCGAGGAGCGCAGCGAAGAGGCCGACGGCCGCATCGAGAACCTGATGGAGCTGGTCTCGGCGGCCCGGCAGTACGAAGCCGCCGATCTGGAGCCGTCACTCGCGTCGTTCGTCGATCGTCTGGCGCTGCTCTCCGACGTCGACAAGCCCGAGGGCAGCAGAAATGCGCAGGCGCTGCTGATGACGATGCACTCGGCCAAGGGCCTCGAGTTCCCGGTGGTGGTCATCGCGGGTATGGAAGAGGGCCTCTTCCCGCATTCGCGGGCCCGTGATGACGAGGCCGAGCTCGAGGAAGAGCGCCGCCTCTGCTACGTGGGCATCACCCGGGCCCGCAAGGAGCTCTATCTCACGAGCGCGATGCGGCGACGCGTGTTCGGCGAGTACCAGAACACCGAGCCCTCGCGGTTCCTGGACGAGGTTCCGCCGGAGCTGCGCAAGCACGAAGAGTCGCGGGCCGAGGCCGCGCGCGCGCCACAACGCAACTGGAGCTACGCCGCGACACCGTATCGACGTGCCCCCGAGCGGCCGCGCGAGATCCAGCCCGAGGACGAAGATCAGTCCGGCCGCGGCGGCCTGCGCCAGGGCAGCCGCGTGCGACACGCGATGTTCGGCGTGGGCACCGTGATGTCGGTCGAGGAACTCGACGACGACGTGAAGGTCGTCGTCACGTTCGCGTCGGTCGGCCGCAAGACGCTGCGCGCGAAGTACGCCCGCCTGCAGCCGGCCTAGCGGTCAGGCGCCGGCAATCCTGGTGATGATCCAGCGCCCCTCGCGAGCCACGCCGCCCTGCGTCCCCGAGGCCCGCGCGAACGTGACGGTCAGCGTCTTCGCGGACGTGTCGCCCTGCGGGCTCTTCACCTGCGCGTTCACCGTGACGTCCTTGGTGACGAGATCGCCGTCGAAGGCGTTCACGTCGAACGCCGGCTGACCCGGCTGGGTGAGTGAGGCGTCGGTGGGCCCGACGCCCGTGGCGATGGCCGCGCGCGCATTCGAGACGGCGCGGGTATGAACCGTGCTGTCCTCGCGCCACTTGTCCCACGCCGTCTTCACGGCCTGCTGCGCGGCGTTCAGCTTCGCCTTCGGGTCGCGCTCGAGCTTGACGACTTCGCCGATGACCGCGATGTTCGCGGTCTGGTAGGTCATCTTCTGCTTCGCGAACTCGGCCTCGTCGGCCCTGGCCTTCTTCTCGGCGTCGAGCAGGGCCTTGACGCCCAGCGGGCGCCGCGTCTCCTGGCCGACGTTGGTGATGTCGAAGCTCTCGACGCTGCCTTGCTCGCGCGGATCGAACTTCACCGCCGACATCATCGCCAGCGTCGTGTTGTCGCGGGCGCGGGCCGCACGGAAGAACTGCGCGAGCTGCTGTTGTTCCGGCGGGCGTGAGCACCCTGCGACGACCAGCGGCACCGCCGCGGCCAGGCACACCAGGTTCGTCCAGACTCGAGAACGCGACATTCCGGCCTCCTTCGATCTGAGAGACCCGTCGCGAGGCCGCCCCACTACGTCGTGGGCGGCTCCTCGGACGGCGATTGCGGCTCTTCGTCCTTCGGCGGTTCCTCGTCCTTGTCCACGAGCGCGACCGACACCACGCGGTCGCCGTCCTCGAGATCCATCAGGCGCACGCCCTGCGTGGCGCGGCCGATGGTGCGAATGTCGTCCGTCGGGGTGCGCAGGATCTTGCCCTGTTCCGTGATGAGCAGCAACTCCTTGCCGTCGCTCACCTGCGCGATGTCGATGACGTGGCCGTTCTTCTCGGTGATCTCGAGGTTCTTCAGGCCGAGACCGCCGCGGCTCTGCACCCGGTACTCGTCGAGCGGGGTCCGTTTGCCGTAGCCGAGCGCTGTCACGGTCAGCAGCGTGCCGCCGGGCTTCACGACCTCCATTGCCACCACTTCGTCGCCGTCGCGCAGGCTGATGCCGCGGACGCCGTAAGCCGTGCGGCCCATGGGACGGACGTCGTCCTCCGGGAAGCGGATGGCCATGCCGTCGCGCGTGCCCATGAAGATCTCGTCCGAGCCGTCGGAGAGCATGACCTCGATGACGCCGTCGCCCTCGTCGATGCCCATGGCGATGATGCCGCCCGCGCGGGGGTTCGAGTAGGCGGAGAGCTCGGTCTTCTTGATGGTGCCCCGGCGCGTGCCCATCACCACGTGGTGCTGGTCGTCGAACTCGCGCACCGCCACCATCGAGGCGATCTTCTCGCCCTCTTCCATCTGCACGAGATTGGCGATCGACTTGCCGCGGCCATCCGCGCCGACGTCCGGAATCTCGTGCACCTTCAGCCAGTAGGCCCGGCCGCGGTCGGTGAAGATCATCAGGAACGAGTGCGTGGAGGCGACAAAGAGGTGGTTGACCACGTCTTCCTCGCGGGTGCGCATGCCGATGCGGCCCTTGCCGCCGCGGCGCTGCTGGCGGTAGGTCGAGATCGGGGTGCGCTTGATGTAGCCGGTGTCGCTGACCGTGATCGCCACGTCCTCGTCGGCGATCAGGTCCTCGATCGAGAACTCGCTCTCGTCCTCGACGATCTCGGTACGGCGCGGATCGCTGAACTTCGTCTGGGCCTCGCGCAGCTCGTCGACGACGATCTGCAGCAGCAGCGGCTGGCTGCCCAGGATGGTGCGCAGCTTCTCGATCAGCTGCACCAGCTCCGCCAGCTCGTCGAGGATCTTCTGCCGCTCCAGGCCGGTGAGGCGCTGGAGCTGCATGTCGAGAATCGCCTGGGCCTGCAGGTCCGACAGCCCGAAGGTCGCCATCAAGCCGGTCTTGGCCTCGGGCGTCGACTTCGACTGGCGGATCAGCGTGATCACCGCGTCGATGTGGTCGAGCGCGATGCGCAGGCCTTCGAGGATGTGGGCGCGGGCTTCGGCCTTGCGCAGCTCGAACTCGATGCGGCGGCGGACGACGTCGCGGCGGAACTCGATGAACTGCTCGAGCACCTCGAGCAGCGACAGCACGCGCGGCCGGCCGGCGACGATCGCCAGCATGATGATGCCGAACGTCTGCTGCAGCTGGGTCTGCTTGTAGAGATTGTTGAGGACGACCTCGCCCACTTCGCCGCGCTTCAGCTCGATGACGATACGCAGGCCGTCGCGGTCGGACTCGTCGCGGATGTCGGAGATGCCGTCGATCGACTTGTCGCGCACGAGATCGGCGATACGTTCCAGCAGGTTCTTCTTGTTGACCTGGTAGGGAATCTCGCTGACGACGATCTGCTGACGGTCGCCGCCGCGCTTCAGCGGCTCGATCTCGGCCCGGGCCCGCACCTGGATGCCGCCGCGGCCGCGCACGTAGGCCTCGTGGATGCCGCGCCGGCCGACGATCAGGCCGCCGGTCGGGAAGTCGGGCCCGGGGATCAGGCGGATGAGTTCCTTGAGCTTCTGCTCGGCGGTGAGCTTGGGGGCGTCGGCGGCTGCCAGCAGCGTGTGCTCGATCAGCCAGACCGTGCCGTCGATCACCTCGCGCATGTTGTGCGGCGGGATGTTCGTGGCCATGCCCACGGCGATGCCCGTGGACCCGTTGACGAGCAGGTTCGGGTAGACGGTGGGGAAGACCGTGGGCTCGGTGGTGGTCTCGTCGAAGTTGGGAACGTAGTCGACGGTGTCCTTGTCGAGGTCGTTCATCATCGCTTCGGCCAGCGCTTCGAGCCGCGCTTCCGTGTAGCGATAGGCCGCTGGCGGATCGCCGTCGACCGAGCCGAAGTTGCCCTGGCCATCGACCAGGGTGCGGCGCATGTTGAAGTCCTGCGCCAGGCGCACCAGCGTGTCGTAGGCCGGCGCGTCGCCGTGCGGGTGGTAGTTGCCGATGACCTCGCCGACGATCTTCGCGCACTTGCGGTAGCCGCGGTTGCTGGCCAGGCCCATCTGCCGCATCGCGAACAGGACACGACGATGCGCCGGCTTCAACCCGTCGCGGACGTCCGGCAGCGCGCGCCCGATGATCACGCTCATGGCGTAATCCAGGTACGAGCGCTTCATCTCGTCTTCGATGTTGACCGGCGTGCGCGTCTCGTTGCTCATGGTTCTCTGGGGGCTGGAGGCTAGGTGCTGGGGCTCGACACGCGCCAGGCCCTAGTCCCCAGCCTCAAGCACCGTCCGCAACTCAGATGTCCAGGTTGCGGACGTCAAGTGCGTTGTCTTCGATGAACTTGCGGCGGGGCTCGACCTGGTCGCCCATCAGGGTCGTGAACATCTGGTCGGCTTCGGTGTGATCCTCCGCGCGCACCTGCAGCAGCGTGCGGATCGTCGGATCCATCGTGGTCTCCCAGAGCGTCTCGGGGTTCATCTCTCCGAGGCCCTTGTAGCGGTTGACCGCGATGCCCTTGCGACCGAGGGCGAGGAAGTGGTCCACGAACCCGTCGAGAGTCGTGAGCGTCACCGGCGCGTCCTTGGCAGCCCGCGCGGCCGGTGTCGCCGCCGGCGCCGGCGCGGCGAACTCGGCGAACTCGGCGACCGTGGCCGGCGTGTCCGCGGACGCCTCGCCGTCGGCCGCGTCGTCGGCGACCTCGGCGGGTTCCGCCTGGCCCGACGCCAGACGCACGACCACGCCGCCCTTGCGCAGCCCGCGCGCCAGCGCGCCGATCTCGACGTAGCTGGCGGCCAGGGCGCGATACTCGGGCGATGCCAGCATGGTCACGCCCACGGTGTCGAGGCGCGGATAGCCGAACGCGCGGTCGTCGACGTGCAGCGCCCAGACGTTGTGTTCCTCGTCGCGGACCGCCGTGACCGAGCGCGACGTGGTCGAGAGCGACGCGGCCAGTTCGGCGGTTGGCGCCTCGTGCTCGAAGAACGACGGGTCCTGGGCGCCGCGATCGAGCAGCGTCTCGACGATGTCGGCGGCGTGCCCGCGGCGCTGGATGGCGCGCAGCACGCGATGGTAGCCGGCGATGGCGTGCAGCACGCGTTCGAGCGGCGCGCCGGTCAGCTCGGTGCCGTCGGGCAGGACCACCACCCGCGACTCGACCGACCGATGGACCAGGAAGTTCTCGAGCGCCCGTTCGTCCTTGATGAACGTCTCGGCGCGTCCCCGCTTGGCGCGGAACAGCGGCGGCTGCGCGATGAAGATGTGGCCGCGCTCGATCAGCATCGGCATCTGCCGGTAGAAGAACGTCAGCAGCAGCGTGCGGATGTGCGAGCCGTCGACGTCCGCGTCCGTCATGATGAT
>CADEDM010000036.1 GCA_902826065.1 uncultured Acidobacteriota bacterium
ACAAGAACGAGATCTACCCGTACATCACCGAAGGCATCGGCGAGGACTTCCTGCCCGAGAACGTCGACTTCTCGGTCATCGATCACTTCGAGAAGGTGACCGACCGCGACGCCGCCATCATGACCGGCCGCATCGCCCGCGAAGAGGGCATCTTCGCCGGCAACTCCGCCGGGTCGGCCATGGCCGGCCTGCTGCAGCTCGCGCCGCACTTCAAGGCCGGCGAGCTGGTGGTCGTGATCTTCCACGACCACGGCACCCGCTATCTCGGCAAGATGTACAACCCCGACTGGATGCGCGAGAAGGGCTTCATCGATCGCAAGGGCCTGACCGCGAAAGACCTGGTCGCCGACCGGCAGAAGGCGCCGCTCGTCACCATCGAACGCACCGCCACGGTCGCCGAGGCGGCGCACATCATGACCGAACACGCCTTCTCGCAGATCCCGGTCGCCGCCGACGGCCGCCTGGTGGGCTCGGTGAACGAGGGCCACCTGTTCGCCGAGATCGTGAGGCATCCCGAGCTGCTGAAGGGGCCGGTCGAGGCCATCATGGAACCGGCCTTCCCGTTCGCCGACGTCTCCACCGGCATCGACGCGCTGGCCGACATGATCACGCCCGACTCGCCGGCCGTGCTGGTGCGCGACTTCAAGAGCGACGAGACCTACATCATCACGCGCTGGGACGTGATCCGCGCCCTGAGCTGAGCGGGGGCAGAGGCCTTTTTCGCCGCGGGCAGACGTCAGGCGGGCTCGAACGGCGTCCGGACCGCCGCGAACGGCGGTTACAGGGCCGTCATCGGGCGAACGGCGACCGGGCTAGAATCGTCACTTCCTGCTGGAGGGGAGCACACCCATGGGTTTGATGGACTACATCAAGACACAACTGATCGAAATCATCGAGTGGACCGACGACTCGCGCGACACGATCAGCTGGCGGTTCCCCGACGAGGACAAGGAAATCAAGAACGGCGCGCAGCTCATCGTGCGCGAGTCGCAGACGGCGCAGTTCGTCTACGTCGGCGCCTTCGGCGACACGTTCGGTCCCGGCAAGCACACGCTGGTCACCGACAACATCCCGGTGCTGTCGCAGCTCAAGGGCTGGAAGTACGGCTTCAACTCGCCGTTCAAGGCCGACGTCTACTTCGTCAACACCCGCCTCTTCACCGGCAACAAGTGGGGCACGTCGAACCCCATCATGCTGCGCGACCAGGATTTCGGCATCGTGCGGGTGCGCGCCTTCGGCACCTACGACTTCAAGGTCGTCGACGTGAAGACGTTCCTGAAGGAAGTGGCCGGGTCGGACCACAATTTCCGGCTCGACGAGTTCGCCGACACGATGCGCTCGCGCATCGTCAGCGTGTTCACCGACGCGCTCGCGAGCGCCAAGGTGCCGGCGCTCGACATCGCCACGCGCTACACGGAAGTCGGCCAGGCACTACTGCCGCTCATCAACCCCGAGCTCGAGAGCAAGTACGGCATCTCGATTCCGAGCTTCATCCTCGAGAACTGCTCGGTGCCGCCCGAGGTCGAGGCCGCCATCGACAAGCGCTCGAGCATGAGCGCGATCGGCAACCTGAACGACTACGTGAAGTACCAGATGGCGCAGGGCCTGGGCCAGCCGGGCTCGGGCGGCGGCGTGGCCGGATCGGCCGCCGAGATTGCGATGGGCTTCGGCCTGGCACAGCAGATGATGAACCAGCCCGGCGGCATCCTGGGCGGTGGCGCGCCGCCGGCGGGCATTCCGCCCGTGCCCGGCGCTGCGGCGGCGAACGCGCTGCCCGACGTCCTGACACCGGCCGACGTGGCCAAGGCACTCGGCGTCACCGAAGCGGACGTGCTCGAGACGCTCGAGAAGGGCGACCTGAAGGGCCGGAAAATCGGCTCGGCGTGGCGCGTCACGCGTGCGTCGCTCGACGACTTCCTGAAGCAGTAGCCGTTGGCCACCGAGCCGCCGCCGCTTCCCGGGCCTCCGCCGCTGCCCGGGCCGCCGCCGCTCCCCGAACCGCCGGCCTCGCCCACCGAGGTCGGCGCGTTCGACAAGCACCACTGCCCCGCGTGCGGCGCCGAGGCCCAGTGGAACGCCGCCAGGCAGGCGCTGGTCTGCCCCTACTGCGGCACCGTCTCGCCGGCCCAGTTGCTGAGCGACGGCTCACTGGTGAAGGAGCACGATCTCGCGCAGGCGCTGCGCGCGATCCCCGACTCGAGCCGCGGCTGGGAGAAGGACCGCACGTCCGTCCAGTGCCAGAGCTGCAAGGCGATCTCGCTGTTCGACGCCACCCGTGTCGCGCAACGGTGTGAGTTCTGCGGGTCGTCGGCGATCGTCCCGTACACCAGGACGCGGAACGCCATCTATCCCGAGAGCCTGCTGCCGTTCACGGTCACCGAGGCGCAGGTGCGCGAGTCGATCCGGCGCTGGTACTCGAGCCGCTGGTTCGCGCCCAACCGCCTGAAGAAGGCCGCCCTCACCGACCGCGTCGGCGGCGTCTACCTCCCGTACTGGACCTTCGATGCCAAGGTCCACGCGCAGTGGCGGGCCGAGGCCGGACACTACTACTACGAGACGCGCACGGTCACGCGCAACGGCCGCACCGAGACGGTGCAGGAGCGGAAGGTGCGCTGGGTGCCGGCCGCCGGCGAGATCGACACCACCTTCGACGACGAGCTCGTGCCGGCGACCCAGGGCGTGCATGCGGCGTTGCTGCGCAGCATCGAGCCCTTCCCCACCACCACCGTGAAGCCCTACGACCGTGGCTACGTGGCCGGCTGGGTCGTGGAGCAGTACCAGATCGACCTCGTGGGCGCCGCCGAACACTCGCGCGCCGCAATGGACGCCAAGGTGCAGGCCGCCTGCGCCCGCGACGTGCCTGGCGACACGTTCCGCAACCTGCAGGTCAACGCCGCCTACCGCGACCAGACGTTCAAGCACACGCTGCTGCCGGTGTGGCTGCTGCACTACGACTACGGCCGGACGAGCTACCAGGTGGTGGTGAACGGCGTCACCGGCGCGATTGCCGGCGAGCAGCCGTGGAGCTGGGTGAAGATCTTCTTCGCCGTGCTGGCCGCGATCATCGTCGCGATCCTGATCGCGTCGGTGGCCGACTAGCACCCAGCGACTGGCGTCCAAGGCTCGCTGCCAGATCCGCGGCGGCTGTACGCCAGGACGCCGTCGTCCTTCGTCGACTGAGGCGACGGCGTAGTCTCAGTCGGCCCCGGTCGCGGTCGGTACGTCGAGCGCAAGTGCGAGGCACTGGCGAAGACCGTCCTCGATCGACGTCGCACTGGCCGTGCGTACGTGCGCCAGCACCGTCCGTGCTTTCCGGCGCCGATCACCTGCGGGCGCCGGTTTCACCGTCACGAGCACATCGGCGTAGTCGGGACCATTGCTGGCCGGAGAAACACCGTAGATCTCGACGCGGTCGGCGTGGTGCGCAGCGATGAACGCACGACTGATCCTGGCCACGTCGTGGAGGGGTAACGACATTGCTGTGACTCGAGCCTACCACCTGGTCTCGTCAACAGCCTTTGCGAGACTGGATCTCAGGATGCGTAGACAACTGATGACGCTGGATGCGCCACGCGGATCCGAGTCGCGCACGGTGTGCATGCACTGCGAGACCGTGAAATTCACGCGCCGCAGATCGTTTTGTCACTCGCGCGCTCGGCCATTGTCAGGGCCCGCACAGTCTCTCTTCACATCTGTTTCTCATTGGCTGCAGAACCCAAAAACACACTGGCGGCACAGCCGATTGCGCCGCATAATCGCGGTCCGTTTCGAGAGGCACCACCATGCTCAAAATTGTCCGCGTGTATCTCTCAATCGTGGGACCGCTGGGATTGCTCACGGCGATCGTGGCCCGCCTCCGCGGCGTCACGCGCGAGATTGCGGTCACGCCACCAGGGGCTCGGCATCCGGTCTTCCTCCGAGTCCCGTCATCGGACGTGCCGACGTACCGGCAGGTGTTTCTGCGCCAGGACTACGCCTTCGCCACCGACCACCCGCTGCGTGTCATCGTGGACGCCGGCGCGAACATCGGCCTGGCAGCGGTCTACTTCGCGCTCCGCTTTCCTGACGCGCGCATCGTCGCCCTGGAGCCAGAGCCCGGCAACTACGCGATGCTCGCCAGGAACGTGGCGCCTTACCCCCAGGTGACGCCGCTGCGCGCCGCACTCTGGAACAAGAACGAGGCGATCGACGTCGTCGATCCCGGGGTCGGCGCCTGGGGCTTCCGTGTGCAGACGCCAGACGGTACCGCTCACGTCAGCACCCCAGCCTTCACCGTCGATACGCTCGCGCGCGATCATGCCCTCGAGCGCATCGACATTCTCAAGGTCGATATCGAGGGTGCCGAGAAGGAAGTCTTCGCTGATACCTCGGCCTGGATCGACCGTGTGCGCGCGATCATCATCGAGTTGCACGAGTACCTGCGCCTGGGCTGCAACCGCAGCTTCTACAGCGGCTCGAGTGGCTTCGATCACGAGTGGCGGCGTGGCGAGAACACCTACGTCACCCGCGACGACGTGATTCGTGAGTTGAGTTGACGGACAGCCGCATCGCCAGGCCGCGCCGACGAGCCTCGGCTGCGACGCCTCGACATCCCACGGCCGTTGCAGGAGGCCAGGCATGGGTGTGACGTGCGCGGCGGCCTGTCCTCACCGTCCCGACGTCCGGCTGCGTCGTGGTGCCAGGCCCGACGTAGAACAGCCAGGCCTGTCTGACCGCCATCATCCCTGCCGCAGCGACTGCGCGGCGTCGATGCGCAGCACGCGCCTGGCGGGCAGGTAGCACGCGAGCAGCGTGACCGCGACGAGGCCGCCGACGACCCACGCCAGCGTGACGGGATCGTGCGGTGACACGCCGACGAGGGTGTGGCGCACGAGCTCGCCGGCGCCGACAACGCCGGGCACGGCCAGGCACACGCCGATGGCGACCAGGCGCAGCCCGTCGATCAGTGCCAGCCGCAGGACGCTGCCCGGCTGCGCGCCGATGGCCAGGCGCACGGCGAACTCCTGCCGCCGTCGCGTCACCGATCCGGAGACCACGCTGAAGAGGCCCAGACTGGCCAGTAGCAACGCCGCGAGCGCGAAGCCGGCCACCAGCACCGCGCTCAGGCGCTGCTGCCGTCTGGCGCCCGCGACGATCTCCTGCATGGTCCGCACGTCGGCCAGGGCCAGGCGAGGGTCGATGGTTCGCACGGCGGCCCGGACCTCTGGGGCGAGCGTGGCGGGGGCCCGGCTGGTGCGGACCACGAAGTACATCGTCCGCATCTCGAAGTCCTCGGCGCGCACGTAGAGCTGTGGACGGCCGTCGCGGTGCAGGTCGTAGAGTCGCGGCTGCTGCACGACGCCCACGATTGTCACGCTCTGGTCTCGTCCGAAGGGAATGGACGCGCCCAGCGGCGAGCTGTTCGGGAAGAAGTGCTCGGCCAGCGTGTGGTCCACCAGCGCCTCACGCACACCCGCGGGTCGCGACGGGCTGAGATCGCGACCCGCCCGCAGACGCAGTCCCATGGTCTGGACGTAGCCGGCCCGAATGCCCGTGTAGTCGACGAGTGGTCTATCACGCTCACGATTGCCGGTGTTGCCGGGCGCGCCAGGGATGGCCAGCGTGGTCTGGTTCATGAGCGCGGTCATCGGCAGGGTCTCGGTGGCGCTCACGGCGACGACCCCGGGCAGCGCCGTGAGTGCATCCGAGATGCGCTGCTGCAGTGCCAGGACGCCAGGCCCGTCGGGCACGAGCAGCGACGGCATCGGCACGCGCATCGTGAGCACGTTGTCGGCAGCGAACCCGGGGTCGGCGCGCAGCAGCCGCTCGAAGCTGCGCACCACGAGTCCACCGGCCGTCAGCAACACCAGCGACAAGGCCACTTGCGCCACCACCATGCTGCGACGCAGCCGTCCATGACCTCCGCCCCCGCGCACCGCGCTGCCGGCGAGCAGCCGCGACAAGGGCGCACGCGCCGCCCATGTCGCCGGCGCCACGCCGGCCAACAGGCCGAGCAACGTCGCAAGGCCGATCACGACCACGGCGACGTAGGCGTCGACGGCAATCGCGTCGCGGCGCGGCAGGTCGAGCGGCGCGAGCGCGACCAGTGTCCGCGTGCCCCACACAGCCACCAGCACGCCAGCGACTCCGCCGAGGACGCCGAGCAGCCCGCCCTCGAGGATCGTGGCGCGTGCGATCGCCGCGCCGTCGGCGCCAAGGGCGCGTGACACCGCCAGTTCGTGCTCGCGCTGCGCCGAACGGGCCAGCAGCGCCGAGGCGAGGTTGACGGTCAGCACGAGCAGCAGGAACACGCCGGCAGCGGCCAGCACGACCAGCGCGGACCGGACGGGAGCCACCAGATCCGCCTTCAACGACACCGGGTAGAGGCGCAGGCCGCGGCTCTTGAAATGACGCGCGTCGATGTCGCGGCCGATGACGTCGATGGCCGCGGCCACCTGCTGCGGCGTCGTGCCGGCCTTCGCACGAATCAGCCCGGCGTAGGCGCCGCCGGTGGGACTGGTTGCGCCCAGCTCGAGGTCGAAGGGCACGTAGGCCTCAGCGGCCTGCGGAGGGCCGAGACTGGCGTGGCGGACGAAGGCGAACGTCGGCGGTAGCACACCGATCACCGTGAACGGCTCGCCGTCGAGCCGCACCTGCGCGCCTACGAGATGTGGATCGGCGCCGAGGCGCTGCCAGAACGCGTGCGACACGACCACGACCGGCGGACGCGCGGGCCCGACCTCGTGGGGTGCAAAGCCGCGGCCGAGCATTGGCGTCACGCCGAGCACCTCGAACAGGTTCGGCGTGGTGCTGATCACCGCGATCTCGGCCGGGGCGGTGCCTTCGCCCGTGGCGAAGATGACGCGCTGCCGGCCGAGCACGGTCGCGCTCTCGATGACGCCGGCGCTGGACTGCAGCGCCGCGACGTCGGTGCCCGCCAGCCAGCCGCGGTTGAGGTCGAGCATCGGCCCGTAGTCGCGCCAGACGAAGTAGAGATCCCTGGCGTCGCGGTACGGCAGCGGCGCCACGAGCACCTGCTGCACCACCGTGAAGACGACGGCGAACGCGCCGAGGCCCACGGTGAGCGTGCCCACGACCGCGGCAAGGAATCCCGGCGTGCGCGCCAGCCGCCGCGTCGCGAGCGCGGCATCGCGGCTCCACCCTCTCGAGCGCCACGCCGCCGCCGGCCGCAGCCGCTCGCTGGCCCCCCCGACGATCGCGCTCACGGTGGCCTGCAGGTAGAACCGGGCCACGGGCCATGCCCCACCTCGCTGCAGGGCGACGCGAGCCCGATCCACCGATGTCTCGACCAGCGAGTCGCCGAACTCCTGCCGGAAGTCGGCCGGATAGCAGCGCAACAGCCGGCGGCACCAGCGGGCCGCGCCTGCCAGGCGCGGGTCGGACGTCATCGCGCCCCCCTCGGCAGCAACCCGCCCGAGCGTGCGGCCGCCGTGAGCGCCTCGAGCCGCACCGCCTCGACGCGCGCCACCTTCCGCCCCGCCGTCGTGATGCGGTAGTAGTTGCGTCGCTCGTCGTCGACGTCCGGGGCCGGCCGTCGCGCCGATGCCTCGATCAGCCCCTGCTCCACCAGCCGCGCCAGCGCGCGATACATCGTGCCCACGTCGGGCACCGACGCCGCGTCGAGCGACTCGATGTCGCGGATGATGCCGTAGCCGTGGCGCTCCGCCGCCGACAGGCTCAGCAGGATGTGGAACTCCACGGGCCGAAGACGCCCGTCCCGTGCCTTGTCGGTCGCCATGCGCACCTCGGAACCGCCACCTCGCAACAGGCTGGCGTGGCACATGTATGTGCCATGCATGCATGTGTTGTCAAGATGCCGCGGCGGGAACGCGACCGCACGCCGTGACTAGTCGAGCGGGATCTTCGCCGCGTTCGCCGCCAGCCACGCGTCGAACGACTGTAACGCGGGGTTCAGCCGGCGCGAGCGCCCGACATCGCGCATCGAGTTGCAGACCTCGGCGAAGTCCCGATAGAACTGGAACATGTTGCCGAGATCGTCGGCGCCCGGGAAGCCGAAGCTGCGGAACACCGCTGGCTCGATCTCGTTGTAGCGCACGGTCTTGCCGATCGCCTTGGTCATGGCGGCGGCCATCTCGTCGCCGGTGAGCTGGCCGCCCGCCACGCCGATGCGCTGCCCCAGCATCGACGGGCCGGCCTTGAAGATGCCGTAGGCGCACTTGCCGATGTCCTCGGACGCGATGCCGGCCATCGGCGCCTTGCCGATCGGCAACGACAGCAGGTAGTCGCCGTCGGGGCCCTTCTTCGGGCCGGAGCCGAAGTAGACGAAGTTCTCCCAGTAGAACGACGCGAGCAGGAACGTGGTCGGCACGCCGGCGTCGGTGAAGTAGTGGTCGGCTTCGCCCTTGCCATCGAAGTGCGGCACCTTGAAGCGGCCGTGCAGCGTGGGCATCGAGTCGTCGGTGAGCGGCACGTGCACGCGCGTGTCCTCGAGCGTGGACCAGATCACGTGCTGCAGTCCCGCCGCCTTCGCCGCGGCCACCATGTTGCGGGCCTCGGCCTGCTCCTTGTCGACCGACAGATGGGCCCAGAAGAACGTCACGCAGAACGCGCCGTAGGCGCCGGTGAACGCCTGGGTCAGGCTGTCGACGTCGTCGACGTCGCCGGCCACCACCTCGGCGCCGGCCGCGGCCAACGCCTGCGCAGCCGCGGACCCCGGATCGCGCGTGATCGCCCGCACGGCGAATCCGCCCTGCGGGTCCGCCAGAATCGCCCGTACCACGCCGCCGCCCTGCGCGCCCGTGGCGCCAATCACCGCGATCACCTTCTTGTCTGCCATGTCGTCCCCGTTGCTGGAAGTCGTGCCGTGCCCTGGACTGAGACCGCAGGTGCGCCGGTGCATGCCGGCCCCCGGACTCGTCACCACCATTGTGTGCCGGGCGGTGCGGCCGGGCTTGCCCGCACCCCGCTGCCGCGGCTACGGTGTGGCATGCGCATCGCCGCCCTCGCCTTTGCCGTCCTCGCTGCCGCCACCCTGCGTCCCATCGAGGCCCGCCAGGCCTCGCAAGCGGTCGCGGGGCTGACCGGCACGGTCGTCGCCGTGAACCAGCAGTCGGACACGGTGACGCTCATCGACCTGAAGACGATGCAGGCATACCGGCACGTGCAGGTGGTCGGCGGTCCACATGAGGCCGCGGCATCGCCCGACGGACGCCGGGTGATCGTGACCAACTACAACAAGCAGGGCGCCGGCCCGCAGAAGACGTTGAGCCTGCTGGCGCTGCCCAGCGGCGACGTCCTCAAGACCATCGACCTGGGCGAGTATCGCGCCCCGCACGACGTGCGCTGGGTCGACGGCTCGCGCGTGGTCGTGACGTCGGAGGCCAACCAGGCGCTGCTGGTCGTGAACGTCGAGACCGGCAGTATCGAGAAGGTGTTCAAGACCGACGCCGGCGTCTCGCACATGCTCGCGCTGTCGACCGACCGCACCCGCCTCTACTGCTCCAACATGCGCGACGGCAGCGTCAGCGCCTTCGACTTCCAGACCGGCAAGAAGATCGCGGACGTGAAGACCGGCAAGGAATGCGAGGGCGTGGGCGTCACGCCTGACGGCCGCTGGGTGTGGGCCGGCAATCGTGCCGAGGACTCGATCTCGATCATCGACACGACGTCGCTGCAGGTCGTGAAGCACCTGCCGTCGCCGGGCTTCCCGTATCGCGTGCAATTCACGCCCGATGGCAAGTACGCGCTGGTGCCGCATGCCAACGCCTCGTCGCTGGTCATGGCCGACGTCGCCACGCAGACCATCGCCAAGTCGATCCCGCTCGGGATGACGAAGGTCGAGAAGCCGTCCACGGCCGGCGTCTTTCCCCATCCCGACAACCGCCATGCCTTCGTGACCGTCCGCAACGACAACTCGATGCTGGTGCTCGACCTGGTCGCCGGCAAGACCCTGGCTCGCGTCGAGGTGCAGCAGAGTCCCGACGGCGTCACCTGGTCCCCGGTCCAGCGCTGACCTTCACCGGGCTTTCGCCGGCGCCCGTCCGGCGTCTGCAAGTTTTCCCAGGTCCTCCGTTCTGGAGGAAGGAGGACCTGATGACCCGAATCGCCCGTCTGTTCGCTGCCGGCCTCGCCCTCACCGCCGGTTCCCACGCCGTGATGTTCGCGGCGTCGCCGCGCCCCGCCAATGGCGTCGTCGAGGTGCTCGTGGACGAGGCCGTCCAACCCCGCTACTCCCACGACGGACGCTGGTACGTCGAGGCCAGGAAGGGGCGCGAGTACGCCATCCGGCTGCGCAATCCCTATCCCGTGCGCGTCGCGGTGGCGCTGTCGGTCGACGGCCTCAACACCATCGACGCCCGAGAGAGCACGGCCGCCGGCGCGCGCAAGTGGGTGCTCGGCCCCTACGAGACGGTGACGATCAGCGGCTGGCAGACGAGCCAGACCGACGCGCGGCGTTTCGAGTTCACGACCGAGGAGCGATCGTACGGGCAGGCCCTCGGCAAGACCGCCAATCTCGGCGTGATCGCCGCGGTGTTCTTCAAGGAGCGCGTGCCCCGGTACCGGTCGGACGCGGCCGATGGCCGCGCGTTGCCGGCGCCGGCGCCCTCGACGGAACGCGAGAGCGCGCCCTCTGCGGCCGCCGGCGCGGGCGCCAGCGCGAAGCGGCAGTCGGCCGACGAGTACGCGGCGACCGGACTGGGCCGGCGCACGGACCACGCCATCGAACAGGTCTGGCTCGACCTCGACGACACGCCGGCGCAGTCGGTGAGCATCCGCTACGAGTTCCGCCCGCAACTGGTGCGGCTCGGGATTCTGCCGCGGGCCGTGCCGAGCGATCGCCTGCAGCAGCGTGAGCGCGCCCGCGGCTTCGCGCCGGGCTTCTGCCCGGAGCCGCCGCACCGACACTGACCCCGGGCGCCTGGCCCACAGAGGTGGGGGTTGACAGCCCGCCGCCGATCGTTGTATTAAACCTAATAGTTAATTAACCTATTGGTTTATCAACGGACGGAGGAGGGCTGTCATGGCCGACAACAACAACGGGCGCGCCGCTGAACTGCCGCTGACGCCGCATCCCAGGCTGCGGCAGCTCGAGCACCTGGTGGGCACCTGGCGGAACGACGGCGGCGCACCCGGCACCTCGACCTTCCGCATGGGCCTGGGCGGGCACTACCTGATCCAGGAGTTCGAGACGACGACGCCGCGAGGCCGGCGGCTGAGCGGCATCGAGTACGTCACCTGGGACCAGGACACGCAGACGCTGCGCTCGCACCTGATGGCCGACGACGGCAGCAACTTCACCTACACCTACCAGGTCGACGACGACGGCACGTGTTGGACGTGGTTCGGCGACAAGGGGTCGACGAACTTCTTCACCGGCCGGCTCAGCCTCGACGGGAAGACCATCGCCGGGCGCTGGCAGTGGCCCGGCGGTGGCTTCGACACCGTTTCGACGCGCGTCGACTGACCGCCTCGCCCGCAGGTTCCCCGCCATGCACACCGATGTCCTGAGCCAGACCTTCGCGGCGCTCGCCGACCCGACGCGACGCGCCATCCTGGCGCGCCTGGCCGACGGCGAGTGCTCGGTCACCGAGCTCGCCGCGCCTTTCGACATGAGCCTCCCCGCCGTGTCCAAGCACCTGCGCGTGCTCGAGCACGCGGGCCTCGTGACCCGACGCGCCGACGCGCAGTGGCGCCACTGCAGCATCGACGCCGGCCCGATCAAGTCCATCGTCGACTGGGCCGCCCGCTATCAGCACCTGTGGCAGGGACGCCTCAGCCGTCTCGACGCCTACCTGCAGCGGGTGCAATCCACGTCCAAGTCCACCGCCAAGCCCAAGGAGACCGACCATGCTCGCAAGCGCCGCCGCTAACAGTGCCAGCTTCACCGTCACCACGCCTGCCGATGAAGAGATCCGCATGACGCGGCTCTTCGACGCGCCGCCGGCGCTCGTCTACGAGGTCATGACCCGGCCGGAGCACATCCGCCAGTGGTGGGGCAACCTGGGCGACGGCTACTCGGTGCCCGTGTGCGAGGTCGACCTGCGGGTCGGCGGCAAGTGGAAGTTCGTGAACCGCCACCCGAAAGGCGAGGTCACGTTCTACGGCGAGTACCTCGAGCTCGACCCGCCGGGCCGCATCGTCTTCACCGAGATCTTCGCGGACTACCCCGACAGCCCGTCAACCGTGACGAGCGAGCTCGTCGCCGAGGGCAGCAAGACCCGCCTCATCGCCACGGTGCGCTACGAATCGAAGGACGTCCGCGACATGGTGATGGGCACCGGCATGGCCCGGGGCGCCGGTCTCAGCTACGACCGCCTCGACGACCTGGTGCGCACGCTCCAGGCGTAGGTGCCGGCGGGCTCGCGCCGGGTCAGACCGGCGCGGGCTCGCGGCGGGGAATGCCGGCCGCGGCGTAGATCTCGGGCTCGTCGAGACTCTCGCGGGCCAGCAACTCGCGGACGATGGCGTCGAGCTGCGGGCGGTGCTCGCGCAGCAGCCGGCGGGCCTCGGCGTAGCACTCGTCGGTGATGCGTCGCACTTCCTCGTCCACCGCGGTCAGCAGCGACTCCGAGATACCGGCCATCCGCGGATCGCCTTCAGTGGGCAGCACCGACAGCGGGCCGACGCGGTTCGACATCCCCCACCGCCCCACCATCGCGCGGGCCACCCGGGTCACCTGCTCGAGGTCGCTCTCGGCGCCGCTCGTGATCACGCCGAAGACCTCCTGCTCCGCGGCCATGCCGCCGAGCGCGCCCACGATGCGGCCGCGCAGGTAGTTCGCGTCGTAGCCGTAGCGGTCGGTGTCGGGCGTCGACAGCGTGACGCCCAATGCCCGGCCGCGCGGCACGATCGACACCTTGCGCACCGGATCGGCGCCCGGCATCAGCATGCCGAGCAGCGCGTGGCCGGCCTCGTGGTAGGCCGTGCGCTTGCGTTCGGCTTCCGGCATCACGAGACTGCGCGCCGTGCCCAGCTGTACCTTCTCCAGGGCGTCCAGCAGGTTGCGCTGGGTCACCGAGTCCTGGCCGAGGCGCGCGGCGAGCAGCGCCGCCTCGTTCACGAGGTTCGCCAGATCGGCGCCGGTCATGCCCGGGGTCGACGACGCCAGCTGCGCCAGGTCCGTGCCTGCAGCCAGCGGCACCTTGCGCGTGTGCACCTTCAGGATCGCGAGGCGGCCCTTCTGATCGGGGGCATGCACCACGATCTGCCGGTCGAAGCGGCCCGGACGCAGCAGCGCCGGATCGAGCACGTCGGCGCGGTTGGTCGCGGCCAGCACCACCACGCCCTCCTGCCCCGAGAAGCCGTCCATCTCGGTGAGGATCTGGTTGAGCGTCTGCTCGCGCTCGTCGTGGCCGCCGAAGGCGCGGGCGCCGCCGCGGGCGCGGCCGATCGTGTCGATCTCGTCGATGAAGATGATGGCCGGCGCCACCTTGCGCGCCTCGGCGAACAGCTCGCGGACGCGGCTGGCGCCGACGCCGACGATCATCTCGATGAACTCCGAGGCGCTGGCGCTGAAGAACGGCACGTTCGCCTCACCGGCGGTGGCCCGCGCCAGCAGCGTCTTGCCGGTACCCGGCGCGCCGGCGAGCAGCACGCCCTTGGGCGCCCGCGCGCCGAGGCGGCGGTACTTGCCGGGGTCCTTCAGGAAGTCGACGATCTCGTTGATCTCGTGCTCGACCTCGTCGATGCCGGCGACGTCGTCGAAGGTGACCCGGATGGTGTCGCGGTCGACCGGCTTGCGCGGCGCGCTGCCCAGGATGCCGCCGCCCATCATGCTCTGCTGGCGCCGGAACATCCACACGTAGAAGCCGATCAGCAGCAGGAACGGGGCCACCGAGATCAGCAGATTGGCGAGGATGCCGCGCTCCTGCACGAGCGGCGTGGCCCGCACCTGCGCTCCGCCGTCGGCGAGCTCGGTGAGCAGGTCGTCGCTGGCGAACGTCGGCCGCTCGGTGGTGAAGCGCTCGTAGCTCTGGCCGGTCTCGCCCGGCACCGGCACGGCCTTCTTCAGCACGCCCTGGATCGAGTCGCCGCGCGAGAAGACCTCGGCGACGTTGCGGCCGACGACCTGCTGGCGGAACTCCGTATACGGCACCACTTCCGGCGCCGACAGGCGGTCCTGCACCGTGAGGATGGCGAAGACGACGGCGTAGCCGATCGCCGCCATGGCGAAGAGCGACCAGCGCGGCTTGTTGGTCTTCGACGACGGCGGCGGCGGCAACCCCTCGGTGCGCCACGGCTTGGGCGGCGTGGCCTCGGGCGGCGGCGGCGACGGACGCGGATCGGAGCCGGTGGTGGATGGGTCGGGCATGGCAGGCGCCGCAGGCGGCGCTCATCCCATTAGACGCCGAAACGGCGGCTGGTGTGCCCGGCTCGGCCGCACGGCGTGTGGTGGCGGCGTCGCGGCGTCAGGACGACGCGGCCACGGGCCCCGGCGCATAGCCGACGCGCCGGTGATACATCGCCTGCAGCGCCGCCGCGAGGTTCGGCGTCATGCGGGCGAGCTCCTCGGAGGTCAGGCCACTCTCGTCGAGTTCGCCGCAGTCGCGCAGCCGCGCCGTGGTCTGGCGCACGAGCGCGGTGCAGGCCGTGATGTCGGCCGGCGGCGAGACGCGAGCCAGCGCCTCGAGCTGATCGGCCACCATCACGATCGCCGTCTCGCGCGAGCGCGGCCGGGGGCCGGCGTAGCGGTAGGTGTCGCGCGCGCCGGCGGCGGGGTGCGACGCCAGCCCGGGCATCAGCGCCGTGCCGTGGTGCTCGCGGACGAACCGCGCCAGCGGCCGCGACATGCCGTAGTAGCGCAGCAGCTCGACGCCGTCGTCGACGTGCGCGCGCAGGATCGCGGCGCTCTCCCACGGCGACAAGCCGGTGTGCGGATTCACGCCATGCTGGTTCTCGCCGAAGTACTCGGGCGCCTTCACCTTGCCGACGTCGTGGTACAGCGCCCCGACCCTGGCGAGGAAGCTGTCGGCGCGAATCGCGCTGGCCGCGGCGTCGGCGAGCACGCTGACGCTGACGGAGTGCTGGAACGTCCCCGGCGCCTTCGAGGCCATCTCGCGCAGCAGCGGATGTTCGAAGTTGAGCCACTCCGTCATCGTGAGGCGCGTCGTCTGATCGAAGAGCCACTCCGCCAGCGGACCGACCGCCAGGGCGATGGGCGCGCCGAGGAGCCCGCCGGCGGCGGCGCCAGCCACGGCACCCGCGGTGAGATCCCAGCTGCTGAAGCCGCGCTGGATCAGCAGCCACACGAGCAGCAGCACCGCGCCGCTCGCGCCCGAGAGCAGTCCTGCCGGAATCACCGACTCGCGGCTGGGCCAGGTGGCCAGCACTTCGCCGGCGACGACCGCGGCGACGATCGCGGAGACGATGAGCGACCAGTCGGCGCCCAGGATGAGCAGCACGATGCCGTTCAGCAGCACGTGCAGCCGCGCCGGGCGGGCGCGCATCGCGAAGCGGCCGTGCACCGCTCCAGCCACCGCCGCCGCCACGACGAACGCCTCGAGTCGCAGCGGCGTGCCGGCGCCCTGGACGAACGCGGCCACCATCGCGGCGGTGCTCGTGGCGGCGAACCCGCCCGAGCGCCACACACGGGTGCCCACACCCGACACGAGGCCGCGCCATGCCGGCGGCGACAGCGTCGCCGCAGGCCGTGCGCCCGCCGTCAGGTCTGGGGTGACGTCGCTCACATGCGTCCCGCCTGGATGGCCTGCGCCACTTTCTGCACGTCGTCCATGACGCGCAAGAGGTTGCCGCTCCACAGCTTGCCGATCTGCTCCTCGGTGTAGCCGCGCTTCACGAGCTCGAGCGTGACGTTGAAGGTCTCGTCGGCGCCGTTCCAGCCGTCCACGCCGCCGCCGCCGTCGAAGTCCGACGAGATACCGACGTGCTCGATGCCGATCTTCTTCACCAGGTAGTCGATGTGGTCGACGAAGTCGGCGACGGTGGCCCGCGGCGCCGGCGGGAACTCCTTGTCGACCGCCGCCATGCGGGTGCGGAACTTCGTGCGGACGTCGTCGGGCAGGTTGCCGCCGCCGCCCTGCGTGCGGAACTCGTCGCGCAGCCTGGCGAGCGCCGCCGCGCGCGCCGGCGAATCGGCCGGCTTGATCTTCACGTAGCTGTCGAACGCCACGGTCTGGATCACGCCGCCGTTCTTCTTCAACGCCTCGAGCTGCTCGTCGTCCATGTTGCGGCTGTGGTTGGCGAGCGCGCGCGCCGCCGAGTGCGACGCGATGACCGGCGCCTTCGACAACGCGATGGCCTGCAGGTTCGCCTCCTTGGACGGATGCGAGACGTCGACCATGATCCCCCAGCGGTTCATCTCGGCAATGGCCTGCTTGCCCAGCGGGCTCAACCCGTGGTGCAGCCACTTGCCGTCGCGTTCGCCGGTGTTCGAGTCGGCAAACTGGCTGTGGCCGTTGTGGGCGAGCGACATGTAGCGGCCGCCGCGGTCGTAGAACTCCTTGATGCGCTTCAGATCGGTGCCGACGGGATACGCGTTCTCGACGCCGATCAGCGCCACCTTGCGGCCGGACGCGGCGATGGTGCGCACGTCGGCGGCGGTGAGCGCGAGGCCGATGCGCGCCGGTGCGATCTCCTTCGTGAGGCGATGGATGGCGTCGAACTTCTCCACCGCCTGCGCGTAGGCCTTCGCGTAGCCGTCCTCGGTCAGCGGGCCCTGGCCGACGTAGACGATGAAGAACGACGCGTCCAGGCCGCCCTGCTCCATCTTCGGCAGGTTCACCTGGGTGTCGAGGCGCTGGGTGTAGTTGCGCGACTTGGTGAAGTCGCCCGGGTCGATGTCGTCGTGGGTGTCGAGGGTGATGACGCGCTCGTGGATGCCGCGGGCCTTGGCCACGAGGGCAGGGTCGGCGGCCTGCGCCAGGACCACGGTCGGAAGGAGCATTGCGGCCAGGGCGAGGCGAACGGTCATCCGGCCATCCTATCGCCGTTCGGGGTCCGAGCCCAATGGCCCGAACCAGGCGCCGGTCACATGCCAACGGGGTCAGACCCGGTACAATTCGCCGTCGCCGTGACGCGCCATTGTCTGGCCGTGCTGGCCGCCGTGCTGTGGCTCGGCGCGGCCGCCCCCGCCGCCGCCCATCCCGCCCCGTTCAGCTATCTCGACCTGCACCTGACCCCAGCGGGTCTCGCAGGCACGCTGACCGTGCACGACCTCGACGCCGCCTACGAGCTGCGGCTGACGGACGCCAACGCCCTGCTCGACGCCACCGTCGCCCGGCGTCACGGCCCGGCGCTGGCGGCGATTCTCGCGCCTCGTCTCCGCCTGACGCTCGACGGCAGGCTGGTCGCCGTGACCCTGGCCGACGCGGTGCCGGTGCCCGACCGCCAGGGGCTGCGCTTCACCGTGGCGCTTCCAGGCACTGCCGTCCCCGGCCGGATCCACATCGACGCGACGCTCTTTCCCTACGACGAGACGCACCAGACCTTCGTCAACGTCTACGAGGGCGACGCCTTGCGCTACCAGGCGATCCTCGACGCGCGCCATCCGACGACCGACTACTACGCCGGCACGTGGCAGGGCGTCGGCGCGGTGCTGGGCACCTTCGTCCCGGCGGGCATCCAGCACATCCTCATCGGGCCCGACCACATCCTCTTCCTGCTCGGCCTGCTGCTGCTCGGCGGCGGGGCGAAGCGGCTGGGACTCATCGTCACCGCGTTCACCCTGGGACACAGCGTCACGCTGTCGCTCGCCGCGCTGGATGTCTACGCCCCGCCGGCCTCGGTGGTCGAGCCGCTGATCGCCCTCAGCATCGTGCTCGTAGGCGTCGACAACCTGCTCGTCGGCGGGGTGCCGTCGAGCGGCCGCGACCTGCGTCCGTGGATGGCCGGGCTCTTCGGCCTGGTCCACGGCTTCGGCTTCGCCTCGGTGCTGCGCGAGTTCGGCCTGCCGCGCGAGGCCCTGGGCTGGTCGCTCTTCGGGTTCAACGTCGGCGTGGAACTGGGCCAGCTCGCGATCGTGGTCCCGGCGGCCCTGGTGCTCGAGGCGGTGCGGCGGCACAGCACGTTGGCCGCGGCTCGCGTGGCGATGGTAGGCTCTGTCGTGGTCGTGGTGGCGGGCACGTGGTGGTTCGTCCAGCGGGTGTTCTTTCCCGGAGGCGTGGCATGAAGCGCAGCAGAGTGCTGATGGCGGTCGTCGCAGCGGGCGTGGCCATGATGGCCGGACGCGGGCTGCTGGCCCAGGCCCAGCCGCCGGCCGGCCCCAACGTCGCCGGCATCGAGAAGGTGAAGGACGGCCTCTACATGATCACGGGGGGCGGCGGGAACACGGCCGCCTACCTCACACCGGACGGCGTGGTGCTCGTCGACACCAAGCTCGCCAACTGGGGCCAGGCCATCCTGGACAAGGTGCGGACGGTGAGCGACAAGCCGATCACGCACATCATCAACACGCACACTCACGGCGACCACGTCGGCAGCAACGAGTTCTTCCCGGCCTCGGTCGAGGTCGTGGCCCACGCCAACGTGTCCACGAGCATGGCCAGGATGCCGGCCTTCGCCGATCCCGCGAAGAAGCACGCGTTCCCCGACAAGACCTACACCGATCGGATGACGGTGCTGAGCGGCAACGACGCCATCGACCTCTACCACTTCGGCCCCGCGCACACCAACGGCGACACGTTCGTGGTGTTCCGGCGGCTGCGGGTGATGCATGGCGGCGACGCCTTCTCGGCCAAGGGCACGCCGCTGCTCGACCGCAACAACGGCGGCAGCGGGGTCACCTATCCGGAAACGATCGCCAAGGCCATCGCCGGCGTGAAGGGCGTGGACACGGTGATTCCCGGGCACAGCACGGTGATGACGTGGCAGGACTTCGTGGACTTCGGCGAGTTCACGCGCGCGTTCCTCACCGCGGCGCAGGCGGCGAAGAAGGCCGGCCGCACCGCCGACGACGCCGCCGCCGCGTTGAACCTGCCGGCGAAGTTCAAGGACTACACGATGACGCGCGCCAAGGACAACGTGGCCGCCATCTACGCCGAGCTGCCGTAAGCGCGTCCGGGAGAGTCATGCGGTACGTGTCGTGTGTCGCCGCCGCACTGCTGGCGGCGGCCTGTTCCAATCAGCCGGCGGCGCCGGCCGCGACGGCGGCCCCGGCGGCGCAGGCCGCACCGGTCGATCCCCAGCACCAGGGCCTCACCGAGCCGCACGGCGATCACACGCCCCATCGCGGCGGCATGGTGCTGATGAACGGCGACGTCCACTACGAGGTGGTGCTGTCGCGCGAGGGCAGGCACCGGATCTGGTTCAGCGACGGCGTCCGCGCCGACCTGCCGGCCTCGGTCGCCACCGGCGTCACGATGACCATCACCCGGACGGGCAAGCCCGATGAGGTGCTGCGCCTCACCATCGACGAAAGCGGCGAGTCGTGGGTGGCCAACGGCCAGCCGGTGCCCGAGACCGATGCCTACGTCAAGATCACCTACGCGCTGACCGGCGAGCCCCACGAGGTGGAGATCCCGTTCGTGATCCAGGCGCCGGCCACGTCGCGATGATCGCGCGCCGCGGGACTCCCGTGGTGGCGGCGTTCCTGCTCGCGCTCGGGGTCGCCCTGCCCGCGAACGCCCAGGTCGAACCGCCGTTCGTCGTCGAACGTCCCAGCTTCTCCACGCCTCCCGACGTGGTCGGCCGCGGCTTCTGGCAGGTCGAAGCCGGCGTCGCGTGGGAGCGCGACGCGGTGTCTGACGACGACGCGCGCACCACGCTGACGGTGCCCAACAGCATCGTGCGGTTGGGGGTCAGCCGCCGGCTGGAGCTGCGATTCGCGACCACCGGCCTCGTCAGCACGAGCCTGCGCGACGCGCGCGAGACCTCGGCCGCCGACCTCGAACTCGGCGTGAAGTACCAGATCGCCTCGCAATCGGGCTTCGGCGTCGACCTCTCGGTCGTGCCGATGGTCAGCCTGCCCACCGGCGGCGGCGCCGCCTCGAGCCGCAACGCCGACCCGTCGGTGATCGTCACCGCCAACCGCGCCTTCGGCGCGCCGGCCCTGAACCTGAACCTCAAGTGGTCGGCGCCGAGCGTGGGTGACGACGCGTCGTCGCGGGCGCGCGTGCTCGACTGGAGCGCGGTGCTCGCCTTCCCGCTGCGGGGCGCGTGGAGCGCGTTCGTCGAAGGCGTGGCGACCGACGTCGACACGGCGGACGTTCCGACGCAATGGATCGCCAACGCCGGGCTCGGTCGCCAGATGTCCGACAACCTGCTGCTCGACGTCTTCGCCGGGCGGGGCCTGAATGACGCGGCCCCCGACTGGACCGTCGGCGCCGGCCTCGGCTGGCGGTTCCGGCGCTAGCGGGACGCGCGCCCACCGCGCCGTTCGCCGGTGCTCACAGCCGGCGGTGCATCACGTGGATGGCCACGTCGCCATGCACCGGGTGGCGGAAGGCGCCAGGCACCGTGCCGACGATGGCGAAGCCGCACCGCTCCCAGATCCGGATCGCGCCCGTGTTGGTGCTGACCACGGCGTTGAACTGCATCGCCCGGAAGCCGAGCCGCCGCGCCTCATCGAGCGAGTGCCGGCACATCGCCTCGCCCACGCCGTGGCCGCGCGCGTCTGGTCCGACCATGTAGCCGCAGTTGGCGACGTGGTCGCCATGACCGGCGGCGTTCGGCTTCACGTAGTAGACGCCGGCGACGCGGCCGCCGACCTCGGCGACGAAGGTCCGGCCCGCGGGAGGATGCATCAGGGCCAGTCCCTGTTCGCGCGTCGGGTGCGTCGGCCATCCATACGTGTCGCCGGCGGCCAGCACCGGCTGCAGAATCGCCCACACGCCGTCGGCGTCCGCGGGCGCCTCCGGCCGGATCGTGACCGCCATCAGCGTCCAGTCTCCGCGCCACGTCGGTGCGTGCTCCGCCAGCGTTCGCGCGACAGCCGGTACACCACCGTGTCGAGGCCGTGCATCTCGCCACGCCAGTCGAACGCCATGCCCAGCCGCTCCATCACCCGGATCGAGGCGACGTTCGGCGGATCCGTCGCCGCCATCACCACCGGATGGCCCAGGGTCTCGAACACGTAGTCGAGCACCGCGGTCGACGCTTCCGTCGCCAGGCCGCGCCCCCACCACGGCCGCAGCAGGCCGTACATCAGCTCGGGTTCACCCGACGGCCAGTCGCGACAGCCGCAGAAGCCGATCAACGCACCGGTGGCCGCATCGTGGGTACCCCACAACCCGAAGCGGCGCTGCGCGAACCCGGTCGTGCTGCCCTCGAGCCACTCCTGCGACTGCTCGCGCGAGACGATCGTGTCGTCGCAGAGGTAGCGGCGCATGTCGGCGTCGGTCCACAGCGCGTGCACGGCGTCGAGGTCCGCGTTCGTGAACGGACGCAGCACCAGGCGCGCGGTCGTGAGCACGGGCCCGTACGGAGAACCGGCGCCGGCGCGAGATGTGGCCATGGCGACCGCCATCCTGCGATCAGCGCGCCTTCGACGCGACGACCAGGTCCTGGTGGTCGTTGAGGCCGCGCGGGATGTAGCGGCGCACGTCGAGATAGGCCTGCCAGTGCTGGCGGATGTAGGCCTCGGTGTGCCACGCCACCTGGTACCACTCGGGGTGAACGCCGGCGTCGGCATCGGTGCGCGTGAACACCAGCCCCTGCCGCTGCACCTTGCGGATGGCCCACGACGGCAGCAGCGGCTCCCACGCCTTCGGCCCGTGCACGCTGGCGAGCAACACGCCGCCCGGCGCCAGCATGCGGCGCAGCTCGGCGAGCCACACGTCCTGGTGGCGCTCGTCGAGATGGGTGAAGACCGACCCGCACCAGATCACGTCGAACGCGGCGTCGGGAAACGGCGCCGGGGGCAGCTCGGCGTTGAGACGCACAGGGACATCGGGGAGCTGCGCGTGGCACCAGTCCACGGCGCGGCGATCGACGTCACATCCGGAGATGTCCAGCTGCAGCTCGCGGCGGCGCATCGCCAGGACCAGCCGGCCCACGCCGCACCCGAAGTCGAGGAAGCGCGTGCCCGGCGACAGCGGCGCGCCGACCGACTGCAGCGCCGCCTCGATGTCGTCGAGCATCCGGTCGCCCATCGCGAAGAACTGCGGGATGGTGCACGGCCCGGCGACGTTGAAGCGCAGGTCCGCGGCCGGCGCCAGCACGCCGGGGTGCGCGGCACGATACGTGCGGTCGTCGGCCTCCAGCTGCGCGAGCTGGCGCCGGCGGCGCCAGCGATACGCCGGCGCGAGCCACGGGTAGACCTGCGTCGGCACGAGCGTGCGCGTCGCGCGCCAGAGACGGGTCAGGTACGTCGTCGCCATGACAGACCCGACGGATGATGTCAGCGCGATCTCTCAGCGTCAACCGGCGACCCCAGAGAGCGCACGCGAGCGAGGCCGAAGCCGGAGCATCTGCCGCCTGCGGTCTACACCGCGCACTCGCCCTCGGTCGTCTCCGGCCGGAACGGCGTCGTCTCCGAGAGGTCGATGAAGTCGCGGTCGGTGGCCGACTCGGGCGTGAGCGCTTCGAGATCGGCGAGCAGCGCCTTCACGGCCGGCACGGGCACGGCGCGGAAGAACGCGACCGGCGACTGGCCGGGTTGCCGATCGCGCGCGTAGAGGCGCACCAGGCGTTCGAGCGCCTCAGGCGCGCGCCGGGCCGGCACCTTCGCCGCGAGGCGGCCGAAGCTCGTTCCCTCGGGATCGATGCCGCCGCCCACCTGCACGAAGTACTGCGGCACGGCCTTGCCCCCGACCTTGCGCAGGCTGCCCTGGAAGCCGATGGTCGCGATGTGATGCTGGCCGCAGCCGTTGGGGCAACCGCTGATCTTGATGTCGAGATCGGGCGCGAGGTCGATGAGCTCGGGCCGGGCGCGCAGGTGCGCCTCCAGCGCCTGGCCGAGGCCACGTGACTGGGTCACGGCCAGCTTGCACGACTCGGCGCCCGGGCAGCTCGTGACGTCGGCAATGGTGTCCGCGTCGGGCAGGCCGAGGCCGGCGGCATCGAGCCGGGCGTAGAGCGCCGCCAGGTCGGCGCGCCGCACCCAGCGCAGCACGACGTCCTGCACCGCGGTCACGCGCACCGAGCCGTCGCCGTAGGCGCTGGCCAACTGGCCGAGCACGCGGTATTGCTCGCCGCTCAGGTCGCCGAGCGGGACGGTGACCACGGCGCTCACGAAGTCCTGCTGCTTCTGCGGGCGGACATTGGTGCGCGCCCAACGTGCCTGCGCGTCGGCGGGCAGGCTCGTGCGCGGCTCGGGGTGGATGCCCGGGCCATGCTGCGCCGCTGCCGCCGCAGCCACGCGACGGGTGATCTCGCCGACGTCGGGCGGCGCGGTACGCGTCCACGCCGGCGCGGGCTCATCGGCCGGCGGATCCACGGCGAAGGCGAGGTCGGGCACGCCTTCGGCGCGCACGCGCTCGAGCGCCTCGTGCACGGCGGCGCGGAAGCCCTCCCAGCCCATCGCCTTGATCAGGAACTTCATGCGGTTGCGCTGGCGGTGCTGGTAGTCGCCGCGCTCGTGGAACACGCGGATGATTGCCTCGGCCACGCGCAGCGTGTCCTCGGCCGGGACGAATTCGAACAGCACCGGTGCCGCCGCCGTCATCGTCGACGTGCCACCGCCGGCGTAGACCGTGAAGCCGCGGCGCCCGTCGCGCACCTCGGCCAGCCAGCCGATGTCGTTGATGGTCAGCTTGATGTGATCACGGCGACAGCCTTCGAACGCGATCTTGAACTTGCGCGGCAACGACGACGCCAGCCGGTGCCGCAGCAGGAAGCGGGTCAGGCCCTCGGCATACGGAGTGACGTCGAAGGGCTCGTCGGCGGCGACGCCGGCGAACTGGCACGCGGTGATGTTGCGCACCGAGTTGCCGCACGCCTCGCGCGTCGTCAGGCCGGCCTCCGCCAGCCGCCGCATCGCCGGCTCGACGTCGTGCAGCTTCACGAAGTGGAACTGGATGTTCTGCCGCGTGGTGATGTGGGCGAAGCCGCGGGAATAGCGCTCCGCCACCTCCGCCAGCACGTCGAGCTGCGCCGTGGTCAGCAGGCCCTGCGGGATCTTGACGCGAATCATCTGTGCGTCGTCGAGCTGCCGCTGGCCATAGGTGCCGCGCACCAGCCGGAACACGCGCCACTGCTCGGGCGTGATCTCGCCGCGCTCGAACTGACCGAGGACGGCGGCGAACTCGTCGACGTCGGCGTCGCTGGCGAACGACAGGCGGGCGCGGCCGTGCGTGGTGGCATCGAGATGGGTCTGGGCAGACATCGGGACCTCAGGAGAGCGCGGGTGTCTCATCGGCGAGTGGGAAGGCGGATCCGGCGACGGCGAACGGCCAGGGGGCGTCGGCCGGGCTCGCGGGGGTGAGCTGCAGGCCGGCCACGCGGCCGACGACGATCGTGCCGGGCAGATCGGCGCGGTGCGGGGCCACGGCCATGGCGCCGAGGTCCGCGAGGGTGCCTCGCCAGGTCCAGGCCTCGGCAGTGCCGGCGGCCAGCAGCACCGCCACCGGCGTGTCATCGGCCCAGCCGCGGTGGAGCATGCGGTGCGCGACGGCCGCCCGCGTGCCCAGCGACATCAGGAGCACGACGGTGACGAGCCCCGGTGGCAACGCATCGAGGGTCGCGGCGCAGGTGGCGGCGTCGGCGCCGGTCAGCACCACCACGCCGCCGGCGACACCACGATGCGTGAGCGGGATACCCGACAGCGCCGGTGCGGCCACGGCCGTGGTGACGCCGGGCACGATCTCGTACGGGACGCCGGCCGCCTGCAGCGCCAGCGCTTCCTCAGACCCGCGGCCGAACACGAACGGGTCGCCGCCCTTCAGGCGCACGACGCGACGGCCGTGACGCGCCGCCTCGATCAGGGCGAGATGGATGGCCTCCTGCGGCGTCTGGGCCTTGCCGGCCCGCTTGCCGACGAAGACGTGGTCAGCCCGGGCCGCCATCGCCAGCACACCCGCCGACACCAGCGCGTCGTAGAACACGATGTCGGCCGCGCGCAGGCAGCGCGCTGCCTTCAACGTCACGTGGTCCGGGTCTCCGGGACCAGCCCCGACCAGCGACACGAAGCCGACGCGCCGATGGCTCATGACCGGGCGTTCGCCTTCGCCGTCGAGGGCTCGCTCGTGTCGTAGAGGCGGTTGAGGGCCTGCAGCAGCTGCGGCCGACGCTCGGTCATCGGCACGCCGGCGGCCCGCTGTTCGCGGGACAGCTCGTGCGCGCGAGCGGCCCAGGTGCCGATGTCCTCCGGCACGAGGGCGTCGAAGGCCTCGCGCAGCAGCCCGGCCAGCGCCGGCGCCCTGCCCGCAGTCGAAAACGCGACCGTGATGTCGCCGCGGGCGATCATGCCGCCGAGATACGCGGTGGCGTTCGCGGAGTCATCGACGGCGTTGACGAACACGGCGCGCGCGTCCGCCGCCTCACGCACCTGGCGATTCACGTCTGGCGGTGCCGCCGCGGTGACGAACCACGCGCCATCGAGGTCACCGGGCTCGAACGCCCGCTCGACGACGTGCAGGCGTGAGCGATCGATCGACGACGCGATCTCGGGCGCGACCACGGTGACGTCGGCGCCGGCGTCGAGCAACGCCGGGATCTTCGCGGCGGCCACGGCCCCACCGCCGACCACGACGACCCGGCGGCCGTCGAAGCGCAGGAACACCGGCAGCCTGGGCACGGCCGGCTCGCTGGCGACACCGACGGCCGACGCCACCCAGCGCCGCCCCAGCACTGCCCCGGCCCCGAGCACCAGCGCCGCACCCGACATCAGCCAGCCGAGGCTCATGGACAACGGCGACGACGCGAGTTCGAGCGGCCCGGTGACGGCAGCGGCCCATGGGCCGTTGCGCGCCACGTCTTCCCAGATGACCACCAGCATCACCAGCGCCGAAAGCGCGCCGGCGACCACGCTTCCGGTGGCCTGGGCCGGCGGCGGCACGTGGTCGATCCACAACGCTTCGGGCTCGAGGAACGGTTCGATCGATGTCGGCAAAGGCATGTGCAACGTCCTGTCGTCGGAAAAAAACAAAAGGGCCCGGATGGCGGTGAAGCCATCCGGGCCCTCGTGGGAAACCTGTGTTCGGCCGATTTACGACGACGTCATGTCGGGTCGGTCTGCACGTACAGCACGAGCGGCGCGGAGGGCGTCCTCACGACAACAACACGCGCAGGTCTGCTGACCGAACATTCGCCTGCCCTTATCCCATGCCGTCGCGAGCCGTGTCAAGGCTGGGGGCGAATGTCGAGGCCATCGACCCACCGACACACTCGATGCGATGCGCGGTGGTCATGGCGAGGCGTGACGTCGCGACGGCCGTCAGGGGCGCAGCCGGATCACGATCGGTCCGTCGCCAGCCACCGTGGTCACCGGCTCGGTGCGCTGTCCGTCCTGCAACGCGTAGAGCCGGTAGCGCACGCCCCGGTACAACTCGACGGTGAAGTGTCCATCGACGTCCGTGGTGGCGGCGCGCCAGCCGCCGGCTTCCTCGGCGTCGACGGCGGCCACGACGACGTCGAGGCCGCGACGCAGCACCGTGCCGGAACCCGTCACGTGTCCGTGCACGGTCACCGGCTCGACCCGATGCGCGACGATGGGCCCGACGTCGACGACGGCGCCCGGCGCGACGGTGAACTCGCGACGCTGGCCGCCGGGCCGCGCGAACGTCGGCTGGTAGGCATCGTAACGATTGGGACGTGGCACACCGACACCGGTCACGTAGGTTCCCGGCGGCACGGCGTCGAACAGGAATCGCCCCGAGGCATCGGAGATGGCGGGCCGCTGCTCGAAGTCGCGCCTGAACGGGTTGTGTGGCGGCGTATACAGCTCGACCTGCACCTGGCCCAGCGGCCGCCCGCGCGCATCGACGGCCACGCCTTCGACTCTCGACGTGGGTCGTGCCTGCAGATCGACGCTCATGCAGGCGTCGTGCGGCCCTAGCCAGAGTGGCTGGGGATCCGGCGGGAGGACATCGGTGCGCTCGCGCGGCGTCTCCACGACGACTTGATACTGGCCGTCGGGCAGCCGGCCGACGAGGAACTCGCCGGTCGGCGTCGTGGTCGTGCTCACGGTGACCGGTCCGCTGAGGGTCACGACGGCCCCGCCCACCGGCGGGCCGCCCCCCTGCTGGACGAAATCACGATGGTCGACGACCGGCGACGTCAGCGTGCCCCACACGCGCGGCCGCTCGGCGGGCGGCGCCATGAGGTAGGCCATGAAGCCGGCCGACCTGACGGCCGGCCGCGTCAGCCCGCACGTCGACGCGCCGAACTTCCCCGGCGCCCACTGGTCGGCCTCGATGAGATACCGCGCGCCGGCTTTGAACTCGACATCGCACGACGACCCTTCCATCTCGAGCACCGTCGGGGCCTGGCCGCGCAGCGCCCGCACGCGTGTCAGACGTACGAACTTCTGTCCGCCGCCGAGCGCCGGATCGGGATCGAGCGCGACGACCGTCGCTTCGAACAGCACCGGCGCTGTCAACGCGGTGCGGCAACTGCCATTGCAGTGGCACGCCTGCGCCGGCGCGGGTAGCGCGAGCCACGTCCAGATCGCGGTCCCGATGAGGACGGCCGTTCGCATGGAGGGACTTGACACCAGCCTGCCCGGCAACGAGGGCTAGCGCTTCCGGGCGGGCAGGACCTGAATGGCGAGGTCGCCCTCGCCCGCCACGAACTCGGTCTCCCCGGTGTACTCGGTGTGGTCGACGACGACGCGGTAGCGGACGCCGCGGTGGGCATCGAGCACGAATCGGCCTCCGCCCATCGTGCGGCCACCCATCGTGCGCGCGGTGGCGAAGCCATCGAGCGACTGCAGCACGAGCCTCAGGTTGGACTTCTGCACGCCGTCGGCCGCGATGACCACGCCCGAGACCTTGATGAGCGGCGCAGGCTGGGCGACGAGGTCCGGCACGTCCACGGCCTGACCGGGGTCGACGACCACGGCAGTGTCGCCGGCCGGGCTTCGCATCAACGCGGGGATCACCGCGTTCCGCGCACTGGGATAGGGCACGCCCAGCCCGCCGGCATAGCGGCCAGGGGGCACCCTTTCGATGCGATAGCGGCCCTGCGCGTCGGTGGTGGCCGCGAGCATGAGGCCCCCGGCCCACTGGTTGTACGGCGCTGGATAGAGCTCGACGCGGACGCCGGCCGCCGGTTGCCCGGCGGGATCCAACACCTGTCCCGACACCGACGCCGAAGACGGCAGGCTCACCGGCATCTCGACGCACTCCGCGGAACTCTCCACCTCGAACGGCCGCGGGCGCGACGCCAGCAGGTCGCGGCGATCTGCCGGCGGTGCGACGGTGAGTTCGTAGCGGCCGGGGGGCGCGTCGGCGAACGCGAAGGCGCCATCACCCGACGACACGACGGTGCGCTCGACCGGGCCGCGGATACGCACCGCGGCGCCGGCAATCGGCGGCGTCATCACCTCCGGGCCCCGGCCGGGGGTCGCGACCTGGGGACTGAGTTGGCCGAACACCCGCGGCCGCGTCGGTGGCTCCGCGCGAAGATACGCGAGCAGCGCCCCGGCCTCGTCGATGCGCCGCGTGCTGCTGCACGAAGACGTCGTGTACTGCCCTGGCATGTATTCGCGCGCGTCGATCAGGTAGCGGGTACCCACCCGGAAACCAAACGCGCAAGTATCGCCAGTGTTGATCAGCACCGAGGGTGAGGCGCCGCGAACGGCCACGACGTCCCGCAGGTGCACGGTCGACATCCCGCCAGGTCCGGACGGCCCCTCGATACGGTCGACGGTGGCCTCGAAGAGCGCCGTCGCGTTCACGACCGAGCCACACGTCGTCAGACATGTGCAGGCGACCGCCGGCGCAGCCGCGCTCACCCACGTCAGGACGAAGGCGGCGATGACCAGCGGGGGCCGCATGGACACATTGGACACCAGCCGGCGCGACTAGCTCCAACGGATTCCCGTCGCCAGCGTTCGTCCCCGACGACGCGTCCACCGGCAAGGGAGCGGCGGCCAGAGTGACCCCGTCGCGGCCGAAACGGTCCCGGACGCGCGCCGGAGCGCGCGGGTGCTAGTCGCGGCGTAACGCGACGATCGGGTCCAGCTTCGAGGCGCGCCTGGCCGGGTAGTAGCCAAATGCCACGCCGATCAGCGCGGAGATCGCGAAGGCGACGACGATCGCCTGCGGCGAGACGTAGGTCGGCCACGACATCAACGCGGTGAGGCCACGGGCGGCGCCGATGCCGGCCCCGATGCCGACGATGCCGCCCAGCAGGCTCAGCACCACCGCCTCGACCAGGAACTGCACCATCACGTCCTTGCGCCGGGCGCCCATGGCGAGACGCAGGCCGATCTCCTTCGTGCGCTCCGTCACCGACACCAGCATGATGTTCATGATGCCGATGCCGCCGACGACCAGCGAGATGGCGGCGATGCTGGCGAGCAGCGCCGTCATGGTCGTGCCGGCGCGATTCAGCGTGCCCGACATCTCTTCCATCGTCGCGGAGTCGAGTTTCGGCATGTTGGCAAGCGCGAACGCCGCCACCTCGGTGTAGAGCCCCTTCGTCACCTGCGCCGCGGCCAGCGTCTTCACGACGAAGTCGTCGGCCGGGCCCATGCGCGGGTTGGTGCCCGGCGCCTGCAGTCCACCGAGCGAGACGCGCGAGTTGGTCTGCTTGATCGCCGACGCATGACGCTCACGCAGCAGCGCGCCGATGGCGTCGCCCACCGCCGTGGCCACGCCAGCTTCGCTGACGCCCACCGTGATCGTCTGCAGGTACTCGGCGCGGTTGGTGAGCTGGCCCAGCGTCGTCACCGGCACGAACACGCCTTCGTCCTGGTCGGGGTCGACGGCGCGCATCATGCCGACGACTTCGAAGGGCCGGTCGTGGATGGTCACCGTGCGGCCGGTGGGGTCGACGCCGTCGCCGAACAGGCGCGCCGCGGCGATCTGCCCGAACACGGCTTTGGCGGCGCCGGCCTGCACGTCGGCTTCGGTGAAGCCTTCACCGTCGATCCAGGTCCAGCCGTGGATCTCGGCCAGCGACGCCTCGGTGCCGCGAACCAACGCGAACAGCCGCGACTGCGGCGACACGGTGACGAACGTGCGCGACCGCATCCCTGCCGAGACGAACTCGACGTTGTCCAGATCGCGGATCGCCTCGGCGTCGGCGCGCGTGAGCGTCGTCGCCGCGCCCAGGCCGGTGGCGATGTTCATGCTCTCGCCGCCCTTGATGAAGTTGCCGGCGCTGACCTCGACGATGCTGGTACCGGCCGATTTCAGCGTGCGCTCCACCGAGGCGCGGGCGCCGTTGCCCAGCGCCACCATGGCGATCACGGCGGCGACGCCGATGACGACGCCCAGGGTGGTCAGCCCCGAGCGCAGGCGATTGCGGCCCAGGGCCTTCCAGGCGATCTGTCCGCTGACGGCGAGGAGACGCAGCACGTGGAGGGGTCCGTGTCCTATTCGTGACGCAGCGCGTCGATGGGATCGAGTTCGGCCGCACGCCGGGCCGGATACCAGCCGAAGAGCACGCCCACGGCCGCCGACACGCCGAAGGCGACCAGCACCGCCGACGGCGAGACCAGCGTCGCCCAGCGCAGCGTGCTGGCAATCGTCATCGACGCCACGATCCCCAGCACGACGCCGATGGCGCCACCGGCCAGGCTGATGGCCACCGCCTCGGTGAGGAACTGGCGGGTGACGTCGCGGCCGCGCGCGCCGACGGCCATCCGCAGGCCGATCTCCTTGGTGCGTTCGGTCACCGACAGGAGCGTGATGTTCATGATGCCGATGCCGCCGACCAGCAGCGACACCGCCGCCACGGCCGCCAGCAGCCAGCGCATCGTGGTGCTGGCGCGCTCGAGCGTGCCGGCCAGTTGCTCGAGGGTCACCTTCTCGAGCTCCTTGACGTTGCCGGCAATCGCCGCCGCCACGTCGGGCGGCAGGCCGCCGGTGGCGATGGCGCGCGTGGCCTGCGTGGAGATGGTGAAGTCGTCGGGCTTCTCGACGGTGATGCCGTGGCGCTGCCGCAGCATCTCGCTGATGCGCTTGGACACGTCCGACACGGCGCCGGTGGACGCCGCCGTGACCGTGATGTCGTTCAGCTTCGTGAGATTCAGCAGCTTGTGCGTGGTCGTGTACGGCATGTAGACGGCGTCGAACTCGTCGTCACCCGCCGCCGGACGCACCACCCAGCTCGCGCTCGTCACCACGCCGACGATCCGGAACGCCTGGTTCCACAGCGTGATGTCCTGCCCGACCGGATCGACGCCGAGACCGAACAGCTTCTCAGCCACCACCGACCCGAGCACGAGCACGAGCGCCTTGTCGTCCTGCTCCCGCTCGCTGAAGAACCGGCCCGAGCGCAGCGTCCACGTGCGCTTGATGTCGAGCAGGTGCAGGTCGGTGCCGTGCATG